>JAYTDF010000076.1:0-3374 GCA_043736035.1 Candidatus Parcubacteria bacterium | reverse complement strand
AAAAACAGAAATCTGAGCCAATGTTGCTTCATTAAAACAAATATCTAACATTCTGTAAAGTCTGGGTCGATCAACTTGATTTCGTGTGAGTGTACCTTTTTCAATCTCAATGAAATGTATGATCATGAGTAAGTTAAATCTTGAACTGGAAATTTTTTTTCTGTTTGGATCATTATCTATTTTGCAAGTAAATTCTCCTTTTATATAGCTATTTATATCTGAAAGATATATTTGACTGATACCAAATTGGAAAGCTAGGCGAGTAATAAGGGTTTGAGGATTGCCTTTGCAGTCATCTCTGACTTGGCAATAAGTTTGAATAAAACGATTGACCGGTAAGTGTATGTTCATTGTGTTAATTGGTTCATTACATTTCCCAGTATAAACAAATATATTTATAAATCAATATGTGATATCCTTACACGAAAGGAGGGATGGCTGAGCGGTTTAAAGTACCACCTTGGAAAGGTGGCGTGCGCGAAAGTGTACCGGGAGTTCGAATCTCCCTCTCTCCGCAATAAAAAAGACCGCGTGATGTGGTCTTTTTTTTAGGAGAGGAGAAAGTGCACAGTTGCACTTTCGTGGAGATTTGAAAAGCTTTACTATATTTTCGACAACTCGTAGAGTTTGAGAAAATGGTAAAGGTGTACGGAAGCTGTAAGCTTCGAATCTCCCTCTCTCCGCAAATTGACAAGTATGGTATAATACATCCATGAACCCACAAACCTTATTCAAAAATCAATTTCAAAACAATTTAAAGACATTTTTACTCATGGCAACAACATTCGCCATCGTAGGAGTACTTGGATATCTTATTGCCTTAAAATTCGGCAATATAAACTATTTGTACCTCTTTCTTATAATAGGTATTGTACAAAACGTAATCGCATACTGGTTTTCTGGTTATTTTGCTATAAAAGGATCTGGAGCAGTTAAGGTTGATGTCTCAACTGAGGAAGGTGCACGGCTTCAAAGAACCGTAGATCGATTATCTTCAATGGCAGGATTACCATCTCCTGAGGTGTATATTATTCCTGATGACAGTATGAATGCATTTGCTACAGGTAGAAATAAAAACAATGCAAAAGTTGCTGCAACCCGAGGATTACTACAAAAACTATCTCAAGATGAACTAGATGGAGTGATGGCTCATGAATTGGCCCATGTTGGTAATAAAGACATCCTGATCTCATCTGTAGTTGCTATTATGGCAGGTATCATAACTCATATGATCTATATCTTCGCCTCAAGAGATGGGGAAAACAGAGTCAATCCGATTGTTGGAATAGCGGTGATGATATTTGCACCATTTATAGGTTTAATGATACAGATGGCAGTGTCTCGAAGTCGTGAGTTTCAGGCTGATGCAACCGCAGCACGTATAACAAATAATCCAAACGGTTTGATCAATGCATTACAAAAAATCCATGCTAACAATGTTGTTCCGATGGATCATGCCAAAGAATCAATGGCACATATGTACATCGCTAACCCTTTTGCCGGAGGAAAAACTTTAACTAAGCTGTTTATGACACATCCTCCAGTTGAAGAAAGGGTGGCAAAGTTACAATCTTTGAGGTATTAAAAAAGTGCCAGGACTGTTGAGGTCCTGGACTTGTTAGGGGTTTGTTTACGATGATTTGAGGAACTGCCTGATATACCATTTGTAGAAATCAAGTCGCGCTCCTTTAATGTCAAATTTCTTTTTAACCGTTGGCCAAATCCTCATCAAATATTTTGTGCATCGGATATCATTTTCATCAAACCTGGTGGTTTCGGAGTGATAGCGAAATGCTAAGGAAGCAATGAGAAAAATAAATTGTGAGGCTGTGATAAACTCAATGGGGTATTTTGATTCAATGTCTTTGAGAAAATCGAAGGTTCTACATTCCTCAGGTTTTGTTTGAGGGATATCTGGGAGAGATAGGTTTAAATCGAGTTCATTTGGGCGAGAGATATACAGGATGGTTTCAGTAAAGTTACTTCCCAGTCTGCGTAATGCTTCAATAAAAGTTCTTTCAGTGGACATGGTTTCCATAGTGTTGTAAGGGTTAGTGCTTGCTTTATCTATTATAAATATTTTCTCGCAAAAATCAATATATAGTGATATTATTCTTTTAACAGTCGGATATTAACAATAATTAAATATATACAACACATGTCAATAAACTTTTTAGCAATAATTCTAGCCTCTATTATTAGTTTCGGTTTAGGTTCTGTTTGGTTTTCTAAGTTGTTTGGAAAAGCATGGGTAAAAATACACCATGCGGATAAAAAAAGTCCTGAAGAAATAAAAATGTCTATGAAGGGTATGTGGAAATTTTTTCTCGCAGAATTTATTTTGACTTTTGTTATTAATTTTTTCCTTTATTTAGTTGTCATTCAATCTACTTCGCTTAAATTTGCGTTTACTACAGTAATTTTGGTGTGGGTTGGATTTATTCTGACAACAACAACTAGTAGTGTCTTGTGGGGAAATGATGATAAAAAATACATGGTTAAGAAAATAATAATTAGTTCTTCGTACAGATTGCTTGCCATGCTCATATCTACCTGGATATTTTTTTTGTGGAGATAATGTGATAGGCTAATCTCATGGACATTGAAGAAAACCGTGAGGAAACGTGGAGAGGTCACAAACCATTTTATCAGCCTACATCACTGCTTTTTACCCAGGAAGAAGTTGAACAGGTTGATTGGGAGAAAGTCTTTGAAGAATGGAAATAAACCATAACATTATGCTCTGTCCGATTAGTTGGTCAGGGCATTTTCTATATATAAAAGTAAATAAAAACATGTTATAATGAGCAAATATGATAATAATTACTGACGAAAATAAAATTGACGAAATACTATTTCGAAGTGTAAAGGAAATTTTACCTACAAAAGAAAAACTTAAGGAACTGTTATTGAGCGGAAAACAATTGAGAGTTTATATCGGCGCTGATGCAACTGGTCCCGCTTTGCATCTGGGTCATGCGACAAACTTCATGCTTTTGGAAAAATTTCGCCAACTTGGTCACAAGGCAATTATTTTAATTGGGGATTTTACGGCACGTATTGGCGATCCGACAGATAAAAGCGCTGCCAGAACCCAGCTTACAAGAGAAGATGTGATTGAAAATACAAAAACATGGTTGGAACAGTTAAAACCTATAGTTGATTTAAATAACAAAGACAACCCTATTGAGATCGTATACAACAATGACTGGCTTTCACCAATGACTTTTGAAGATGTGATAAAACTATCTTCGAATTTTACCGTACAGCAAATGCTTGAGAGGGATATGTTTGAAAAAAGAATGAATGATAATAAACCAATTTATCTTCATGAGTTTTTTTACCCATTGATGCAAGGGTATGATAGTGTTCAT
>JAYTDF010000075.1:0-9271 GCA_043736035.1 Candidatus Parcubacteria bacterium | reverse complement strand
GTTTGGATGCACCCCCAAGTTTAATTAAATCTTCTATCGGAAAAAACTTTGATACAGTAAGTACTATAAAGCTTTTACCTGTACTTGATGGACCGCTAAACATAACATTGAACTGTGAGTCATCTGTGTATGCTGTTAGTAAACACAAGAACGTAATAACCTTATTAAAATAATCCCTCTTTATAACAGGTTCGAGTATGTCGACTATATCTTTGTAACCCATCTCTTTAAAATCAGATATATCTATTGGTTCAGGATATACAGAACTATATTTATCAAACAGATCATCTACGGGATATTTGAGTTTTATTAAGTAATCTGTCACATCCCCTTTATCCCCTATTTCTTCGGGTAATTTCACTATATGAGTATTTCTATAGCCCTGTGAATTAAGTGTCTCTAGAGCCTTTTTAGACCCCTTTAAGCCCGCTTCATCGTTATCAAAACAAACAAAGACTGATTCACATTCTTTAAAACAATTAACCCATTCTGGTTTAAATGTATTGGCACCGTGAGTTGAAGTTACAGCATTAATTCCTTGAGAGATTAAAGCTAGTACATCGAGTTCACCTTCCCCTATTACTTGTGTTTGTTTTCCGATTTTACCAAATAAAGTTGCGGTTCCATTTGGATAAGTTATCTTATCATCACCTTCTCTCGGGTCCTGTCTTAGTTTAAAAAACGAATAACCTGATCCTTCACGGTTTGATATTGGTATAGTTATATAGTTTTTATTATAAAACTTTCCATATCCGAGTTTATATTCTTTTATAACTTCATCTGATATTCCTCTGTTATTCAGATACTCTCGCATTTCTTGAGGTAGGTAGTAATGACACTTTTCAACAAGTAAATCATCAAATTTAATACCTCTAGGATTGTATCTCTTCTTCTCTGTGTCTATGTCACCAAAATGTTTTTTAAGTGTTATAAGGTTACCCTTAGCACCACACTTCTTACAGTCATATTGACCATTATCTCTTTTGAAATAAAGATGTGCTTCATTTCCAATACTGTCGTCATCACAACCATTAAATAGACATTCGGTTATGAGTTCTTTGGTTTTTGTTTGATAAATGATTCCTTTGGAATCTAGATAATCTTCTATATTCATATATTTATATTTTTTTGTTATTTAATAAAAACAACCATAGGGTTGTACCTATAGTCTATGTTTTTACTATTTTTACGTATAATAACTATATGTGACTCAGAAAATATCTGTACCTCAGTTAATTTCTTTTCTCTTTTTCAAGATATATAATCTTAGCTATAAGTGCATAATCTAAAACCTCACCAAACTTTTCTGCAACCAAACTTATTATCTCTTTATTTGGTAATTTACGATTATTGTATATAAAAAGATTCCGTTCTTCCTTTTTTTTGTTTTTAGTTTTAAATTTACCAAGTGATGTATCTTTTCTATACTCATCTTGTATTGGTTTTATTTTTGTTTTATACATCTTTGTTATATAATCTAAAATATCTCTTTTTGTAGCATGGGCACTTATATTAATGAAGACTGGGTATAAAATATCATCACATCTATATAGAGAATCATATTCATCAACATCCATTCGACACTGAAGCAGTCTAACCTCTTTAGCTCTTATAACAGTAATCATCGTTTCTGATATTTCGCGATAATCAAGTTTATTATTAAAAGTCCATATGTAATTAACTATAAAATCACAGTACATAGTACCTAAACCATATTCATATGATATATCCATAGCATCTTGATTATTCCATTTTTCAAAAGAAAAATTAGGATCTATTTTTATTTGATCGATAATTTTACCTCTTATTTTATCAATTTTCTCATTAAAAACCTTGTCTTTGATTAATTCTTTAATATAATTAACTGTTTTCACATAAACACTTGTTTTTGATAACAATTCATGCTCTTTTTTAATTATATTTTTAATTTTAATGTTATTTTTAATCTTTATTTTACCTTGCATTATTTCAGAGATTCCTTTCATCAACTCTTCTGCGGAAATCATTTTAGGATCATCTTTTTTTTGAAATGTCACAGCTTTAATTTTCATAAACTCATTATACACACAATAAATAATAGTGAAAACTACTGTGGGGTAGATTTAACACAATTGAATAATGTGGTATAGTTTAAATGTTCAACCGTAATAGTGCCTTTTCAGGGGCTTATTTACCCTTTCACCATCATTGTAGGTAGAAACGGGTAGCTAAGTTCTGTAATGGAGGTGTTTAGGCACACTGTTACGGTTGAACCCTTAGCTACCCTTTTTTAATATAAAAAATAACATGAATGACATATCCTTCTTTATAATACTAACCACCTTCTTGTTGGCATACTCACTTCTTAACAATAAAAGTGATGATGATACAAAAACAAGAGTAACTGGTTTTTGTATATCCATAATCATAACGCTCGCGCTTTCATATTGTATGAGCCTAATATATGATCAAAATTCAATATTTGAAATATTTATAATAGTTCAAATAATCTCTTTCCTTCAAGCTGTAATTGGCAATTGGCTCGGAAAATTTTTTAATTAACCAGTAAATAATAACAATATAAAATCATATGAATAAAAATAAATCCAAAAAATTACTCATACTCATTTCATTGATGGTAATAGTTTTAATTGTAATATTAGATCTATACGATAATCCTCATAATATTGAACCAGTATCTACCATTGCACCTATATACGAAGCCAGCTCAACTTCACTGTTGAACAGTGAATCGTCGGAGGAACAAATTAAAGAATCAATAGATTCTTCTTTAGTTACACTGTTAAAAATTCATAATATATCTCAAAAAGATATTGAAACAGTTGACCCAAATTCATTAATTATTGATATGCTTCAAGAGTCAATGAATGATGTAAATAAGTTGAATAGAGTATTGTCTGATACAGACAGCCTAGTTAAATCTGAAAATAAAGTTATTTCAACTACAGGAATGTCGCTTAACGTTACAGCAAAATCACTCATTACTTCATATACGAGTTGGATTCAATATCTTAGAACCGTTGATATAAACAACCTTGATGTGAAAGAATTCCAATATCAACTTAGTCTTTTCCAAACATCCACTCACGACGCATACTTAAACTTGATTGAAGGAGCAAGTCTTTTGCCAGTAGTTGTTATTAACTTTGAGAATGAAAATGCATCTGGAACTGTAAACCTTGTTTTAAAAAACTATTTCTCAACAAGGATTGATGAACTATTTAAGGATATTTTAATAGAGGACGATAGATACCACTTGGAAACAAAAAATCGTTACACAGTAGCAGTTATTATTCGTGAATATAAGAAGTTCTTAAAATAATTAGATGTTTATTCCAACTTGGATCATTGTACTAATTATTGTTTGCTGTTGTTGCAGTGTAACTGCCAATAGTCAGAATTAGTAATAAAATAATGCTGAAAAGAATAAAATACTTTGGAAAAAAACCATTATGTAATTTGCAGGAATGCAGAGCACCTAAATTTAAAAACTTTGTATTTCCTTTATGTTATAGGTGTATTGGATTAATAATCGGTGGTGTTGTTTCTTATTTTTTAAATACAACAATCACAATATCATTAATGTTAGCATTACCTTTCTTAATTGATGTCACATTACAGTATTTTAATATTTTTAAAAGTACAAATTTAAGAAGATTTGTTACAGGAATACTGTTTGGTTTATCATTAAATATATTTAATTAGTTAATACAATCATATAAACTATGAAAAAATCTAAACTACAACAACACTATGAAGATGCATTACAATACGAAATCGCAACAATGCTCGATTCAGAGTTTTTACAAAAGAAATATGAATTAACTGAATTTGGAGCAAGTTGTGTAATGAACATGATGAACAGGGGTGAATATTGCCCTGAATTAGAAGGTAGATATACTGAGGAGGGGTCACATGCTGGTGAGGTTGACGATGATATTAGGTTTATTAAAGACATGCCACCGTATAGTAGATTTAAAATATGTGGCTCAGATTTATCACTTGCTGATAAGGAATCATACATTGCTCAAGGTTTTGCAGAATGGATAACCCTTGAAGACCAAAGACATTTGCTTATTGAATTAATTGTAAAATCTTCACGTATGCTAAACCAACATCTCGCCGATGTGCGTGAAGCAATTTCTCAACGAGACTCTGACTTCATCAGAGAATATTTTATTGACTATAATGAAGAAAAAATAGTTGATTATATGAAAGAATTTGAATATACAGAAGATGAGATAAATACGGTTTTAGAAATAGTATCTTAAATTAATAAATCATGCCAAAACCACAAAAAACAAATAAAGATATTCACGAGTTAAGAAAGATACTCATCAACGCAATGATAATGTCCAAAGAAACCGAGATTGATTTAAAACTACTACAAAAGAAGTTTAAACTAACTCAGTTTGGAGCAAGTTGTGTAATGAACATGATGAACAGGGGTGAATATTGCCCTGAACTTGAAAGTGAGTACAAAGACGATCGATTAAGGGGAGAAAATAACACAGAAAGAATAAAGTTTATTGAAGACATTGAGCCTTATGAAATTGGTGATCAATGCTTATCTGACACACCATATGAGACAAGACTGTCATATATTTCTATGGGTTTTGCAAGATGGGTTACTTTTGAGGAAGCGAGGCAGGAAAACATAAACGTGATTATTGCTTTAATGAGATACAAGAATCCCCAGATACCCCTTATTACAGAAATGATTAGAAACAGAGATGAGGAAATGTTGAAAATGTATTTTGAGGATAAAGAGGAAGAATATATTGTTGAAATTTTAAAGGTTTATAAATTCTCAGATGATGATATTGAGGTTGTTTTGGAGATAGTCTTATAAGTTAATTAGACCTGATAATCCCCTGTTCTCAGGCTAAATTAACTGTTATTATACTGTTTATCAGTATAAAATGCAGTATTTAATCATGGTGAAAAACACGGTAGGTTATATAGTTGATCACAGGACTTTGACTATTAGTTTGGTGGGTGTATACTCATTATATGAGTTTAACTATTAAAAAAAATAGTGCTTTAACTGTCGCAGAGTATTTTATAAATAAATCTAATTCTGAAAAGAAGCCAATAACGAACAAGAAACTACAAAAGCTACTTTACTATGCTCAGGTTTGGTCATATACAGTAAGTGATAAGAAAATTTTTAAAGAGAAGATTGAGGCGTGGGTTCATGGTCCTGTTGTACCAGAGGTATATTTTGAATATAAAAGTTTTGGTTTTAATCCGATCAAGTTAGATACTTCGGAAATTGAATTTGATAAAGTTTTATCTGAAAAACAAATTGAATTGCTTGATACTATATGGATCCTGTATGGAAAATATGATGCACCGTATCTAGAAGCCCTTACTCACTCAGAGCTTCCTTGGCAAGATGCAAGAAAAGATGTTTCCCCTGTTATGGCATCTGATAATGAAATTGACTTAAAACTAGCAAAGAAATTTTATGGAGCAAAACTTAGACCCAAAACTGCATAAGGATGTATCTAAGTTAGATGTAGATAAAAACTCATTGCATTTAACCTCCGAACTAATCGGCTCTGAAAATATAGAGGACTTTGATAACAAAAAGATAGTTTTTAATTTTGAGAATTATAATCAGGGCGACTGTGAAATCTATAATCTTCAGAAACAAGACGCTAAGAAGTTGACCAACAGATTACAAAATATGTCATCAGTCCTTGCTAAACATATCCTAACATTCCAAACTTCAGGTTTTGTTTGCAAAACTGTTGAAAATGCAAAAAGTTATTCGTCCCTATTTTCAACATTGCCACCGGATGTGGAATTACTTGAAGTTTACTATAGTGACAAAGGTAGACTCTTTGGATACATGGTTAACAATATATTTAGTGTTGTCGCTGTATTAATAAAGCACAGATAATTCACTTAAGTACCAATATAAAATATTTTCAGAAAGGATTTATTAATTTAATCAAATTCCCTGTTATTTAGCCTGTTTATCAGTGTAAAAAACAGTCTGCGGATATAGTGAAAACCAGCATGGGGTAAATTGTTGAAAATCGTAAAAATTAGAGTATGATTAAAAATATGAAAAAACCATCTGTGCAATTAATAACTAATGTTATTAACACAACCTCCTTAGATTATTTATATGATATATATAAAAAAGATAATAGCTTAAATATGTTTTCAAAAAGAGCTTGGTATATAATAACTTTCTTTACCTTTATATTGTTTATATTTTTTTTAACAATTTCATCGATTGTATTTACTTTAATAACAGTATTATTTTTATGTTTTTCTATATATAAGATATCTGAAATTATAAATTACAAAAAAGGAACATTTGATGGATTAGAATCAGGTTTTGAAAGTGGTGAAATTTATTTTGGATTAAAAGTTCTTTTGAATGATAAAATTGAACTTCAGTTTTATAACCGATTAAGCCGATTATTAGATTCTCGATATATTGATATAGACAGCACAGAGTATGAAATTATTAAATATTTAAATCAAAGTGGTAATTAAATATGACAAAATTTAACTGAAAATAAAATTTTCTTGGAAATTTTTATCACCCTTTTGGTTATAAATATTCAAATTCAAAAATTGGGGGTTACTCCCTCTACCCAACGTACCGTGAACATTGTGAACTTTGTGTATATTGTATATATAAATTAAAACAAAGCCTTTCTTTAACGTATAACAAGTAAGCCTCTCATATAATCCCCTTTAATCCTTAACTCTTTACCCAACCCTAAAAGTTCGGTAAAAAGGTAACTCGGGGAGCAGTCAAAATCAGCTTAATTTTAAAGGTGATTTTTTGTTATCTTATAGCGATTTCGAACCTAAAGTAGAAATTGAACACATAATCCTTGTAGATTATTTTCTATCACTTTAGTCACATCTTCATGACTCTTACTTATCGTAAACATTATAACTGAATAAGTGTCGCCTTTCACATTAACCGTCATGGCATAATGACGACGCACACATTTTCTCTTATCCCAGATTATTGAGGAAAAATAGCCGCCTTTATATACGCATTGATATGAACCTTCCAAAAATGAAAGCTGTTCCTTTCCTGTTTCTTTTGCCATATAGCCCTTTAACTTTTCAGACACGAATTGAGAATGAATTTCATCTGTATGAAGCATTTGGAAAAATAATTCAACATGTTTGGGAATTGTCATGATAATCGAGGTCTGTTTGTAAGCCTCATCCTCTTTTTCGCGAGTGCAATATTTTCTCGTAATTTCAGATCCAGTCATCCCCAGGAACTGAACTGTGTTAATGTTTATGGCCTCCCTGGTCACAAGGTCGATTAGCTCATTAGTTGCAGTATCATCACTTCTATTTAACATCAAAAACAACAATTCATCAAGGGTCTTTCTGTCTCCAACTCTTAATAGTGGCGCAAAACTATACGGAAATTCAGATTCCAAAAAATTTGCGAGATTATTCTCTTTTATGATGACAAGGTCATCAATCTTAATATCCCCTTTTTCAACTTGTCGCAAAACCTCTGCCCCAACAAATATTTTTGACACGCTCGCCGGATAAATAGATTCATTCAAATCCCCAGACAAATACACAGACTTCCACCCGCTATATTCATATTTTTGTATTGATATTATTTGTTTTATTTCCGTTGTTTCAGACATCATTATCTTTATTGATTATTTTAAGTTTTTGTGTTATGGTCGTTAATTATATAGGAATACTACTGGATGTCCAATCAGTATACCACTAAATTTAACCTTGTACCTTAAAAAATATGAAAATAAACACTAGGCGATTAAAAACAATTTCAAGCGAGATAGGTGAAAAACACGCCTCGCTGGCATTCGAACTCATTCCAGAGCAAGTGACATCTGTTAATGGACACTGTTTCAAAATTGAGATCAGCAATATTTTGCAAGGCGTTGAAAAATGCCTGATTTCGATTAAAGGAACAAGGAATACTTACTTCCCGAAAGCGTGGGTGAACTGGAAACCTGTCATCAAATCAGATATTGGTCATATTGAAATTCAATCAATCCAAAATGAGGAAAACTGCGTTTCATTTGAGATTCAGATGGCTGAAGGACATACTTATTATTCAATAGAATCCTATGAGGATTTTGAAGAAGACAAAGTATTCCACCAGCTCGAAGCGCTCAAGGTTATCAGCATCTCATCAACAATACTACATGGTCACCTATTCTCGTTTGTTTTCGGAAAGAACCCTAAGCTGTTAATCGTTTCGAGACAGCATCCAGGTGAAGCGGTTGCATCCATATTTGTTGAAGGTATTTTAACCTTCCTTCAACAAAACAAATTGCACACTGATTTCATCTTAGTTCCAACAATGGCATTAAGAGGCTTAATTAATGATGAATACAGAACAAATGACGGATTTGACCTCAACAGGTCATGGGATAAAAATATTGATGAAATTCATCATGTCAGAAATCTTATTGAAACCTGTGGAATAACAGAAGTCCTTGATGTTCACGGCGACGAGATAACAAAAATCGCTTACACAAGAGTTGAAGGTAATCCGACATTAATGATGCCTCACGGTATCACCGGGTTGGCCTCTACTTCAACTATAAGGAAACTTCTTTCTCGGATCCGGAATAAGGTTAAAACTTCCTCTAAAGGATGTTCGTTACGAGATTACTGCAAAGCAAAGAAAATCAGCTGTACACTGCTCGAGCTACCAATGTCAAAGGATACTTCCTTTCAGTTGGGATTCGAGTTTGCGAAAGCAAACCTAATGCAAAAGTAATTGCAGTTCTGATTTTGGCACGCCACTAACCCTGGCGTGTCTTTTTTATTGCATGATACAATTCCGAACATCCTCACCACAAGGGTACTTCTATTTTGATAAATCAAAATAAGTCGCCCATGCGCGGAGCATTAGTTGACAAATATACTTAACCTAAGATTTATTTACAACATACATCCGATCATACTCAAACTTACTAAACTCATCATAATATTTCTTTTCAAAGTCGTACAATTCAACCCCAAAATACCCACCATTTTTAGTACCCATTATTTCTATTTCTTTCTTTGAAAATGTATTAAGAAAGTCTCTCCGTGCTAGCTTACTTGCCAAATTTTCACACAATTGCCAATCATCATATTCAGAAACAACATCTAATATTTTTTCGATGTATTTTTCATTAATAACAGGTTTATTAACGACGTAGAGTGAGAGAAACAAAAGTGATGACACTTTTGTTTCCGAACCGAGGAAGTTAACGGTAAATACCTCGGAGCTTTGCTCCGGCAC
>JAYTDF010000074.1:0-3293 GCA_043736035.1 Candidatus Parcubacteria bacterium | reverse complement strand
ATGTTCCTGAATTAAATTTTAAAATCATCGAAGGAAATGAAGGTGTAATGATTGGGCAAACTTCTGTAAAATTTTATGGAGTAACTCACTCTATTCCTGACTCAATGGGTATCATTATCGATACACCATACGGTTGGATTACAACTCCTGGAGACTTTAAGCTTGATCACATTGACGGAAAACCAACAGATGAGGAAGAAGAAAACTATAAAGTATTTGATGGAAAAAATGTTCTCCTATTATTGGGTGAATCTACAAACATCGAAAATCCAGGGTTTTCTACACCAGAGTCTGTTGTCCATGATAACCTTGCCCAAATTGTTAAGGATATAAAAGGTCGACTTATCATAGGAATGTTTGCTTCACACTTTTTCCGTATCGCAAAGATTGCTGAAGCCTGTGAGCAAAATGGAAAGAAAATGGTGATCGAAGGTCGTTCACTTAAGAACAACATCGATATCATGATCCAAGCTGGTCTTTTGAAAATAAATAAAAGTACAGTGATCAATGCACCTGACATGGTAAATTATTCTCCAGACAAGATTGTTATCTTAGCAACTGGTGGACAAGGAGATGCATATTCTGCGCTGATGCGTATATCTGAGAAGCAGCATAAATATGTGCAGATAAATGAAAGAGATACCGTTCTCCTTTCTTCATCTATCATTCCTGGAAATGAAAAAGCAGTACAAAAAATGAAAGACAATATTGCTCGAAATGGTGCAAAGATTATTCACTACCGTTCATCTGATGTGTTTATCCATGCTACAGGACATGCTAACCGTGGCGAGATCGAATGGTTGCATAAAAAACTAAATCCAAAGTTTTTCATGCCGATGCATGGTCATCACTATCATGTAAAACTGCACGCTGATCTTGCAATGCAGCTTGGTATGCCAAGAGAAAATATTATCATTCCTGATGACTGTAATATTCTTGAGATACAAGATAAAGGAACTAAGTTTGTAAAGCTTCCTGTAAAGGCACCGGACAATGTTGTGATCGTTGATGGATTTACAGTTGGAGATATCCAAGACGTTGTTTTACGCGATAGACAGATTCTTGCTGAGGATGGAATATTTGTGGTTGTTGCAATGCTTAACCCGATGAATGGTCGACTTATAAAATCTCCTGATATCATCTCTAGAGGTTCAGTGTATTTGAGAGAGTCACAAGAACTTCTAAGAGAGATCAGAACTACAGTTCGCACAACGATCGAGAAGGCAGTATATGATACAAGAAATCAACCTGACCTTGATTATGTGAAGGATGTGGTGACGGATACTCTTGGTAAGTTTATCTTTAGAGAGACCGCCAAGAGACCGATTATTATTCCAGTGATATTGTTTGCATAAACCCTCTCAAAAAAATACACATCCCCAACCAGGATGTGTATTTTTATTGTTCGGGTTTAGAAGAAAAACAGTTATTTTTTTAGATTAATAAAAACATTGACATATATGTCTATTCACTATATAATATTTAAGTCTAGAAACCGAGTAGAGATACTCACAACAACAAATACCTAAGAAGGAATCATAGAGATATGAAAATGAACACTGCAGAAATAACCGCCGCCCTACTTCAGGGTTCGATAAACATCGACAGAATGCGCCATGATACCCGTCAATTGGTTTCCATGGTCATAGGGTTCGCCTTAAGAAATATAAATCATGGAACTGAAATTGACGAAACTTTTGAATCTCCAATTTGTAAGTGGCAGTTTCGTTGCAAAATAGGAATACAGGGTTATACTAGGGTTGACTGCTGGGTACGTATAGGAACAAATTTGCGTCTAGGTCTGGCATATATATTTGACGATGGTAGCAGCCGCCAAGGATTGAATGATGATCTACAAATCGTATATGAAAAAGGACTTCCAGTATTTGTGGAAGGGATGATGAAAAAATTTCCTGAAATTTCAGAACGTTGGCAATTTCTCATCGACGCATCCAAAGTTAAATTCTATTAACATTCCCAATTTTACAACCCCTCGCCACACGGCGCTGGGGTTCGTTTTTTATTTACCCACACACAACCTCCAACACAAGAAACGCATCCACAAATCTCACATGGCGATAATTGTCCAATGCCTTAGCAAAGAGAGATAATACTTTCTCCTTATCCTTCCCCTCTCTTAACTTCGTTCGCAACCTATCCATAAATAAATCATACACAATCTTTCCATCTGCATTATTTTGTTTTAATTTATCAATATTTTCAAAAACTTGCTCCCCTTTTATATTTTTCTCTATAATCTCATCTATCAAACTGATATCTGGAATATTTAAAATATGTTCAATATTTTCTATCTTCTTTCCATCTACACTTGCAATAACTTTTTGTAGAACTGACAATGTATCTCGGAATGACTCATCTCCACTCATCGCTATCAACTTCGTCGATTCATCATCAATAGATAACCCTTCTTTCTTGACAACGTCCTTGACAACCTGAGACAAAATCTCGATCGATGGCTTTTTAAAACTGTGAACTTCGCATCGGGAGATAATCGTATCCAATAATTTGTTTAACTCTGTCGTAGCCAATATATAGATAACATGCTTTGGCGGTTCTTCAAGTCCCTTGAGAAATGCATTGAAAGCATTTTTAGAAAGCATATGCACCTCGTCCAGTATGTACACTTTGTATGGAGATTGCATTGGTAGGACCGTGGCACTTTCTATCAGCTCTCTGATGTTATCGACTCCAGTGTATGATGCAGAATCAATCTCATAGATATCCGCCTCACTCACACCAAGTTCTCGAGCAAATATGCGCGCAATGGAAGTTTTTCCAATACCACGAGAGCCAGTAAAGATATAAGCATGATTTGGATTTTTCTGTTCTATAGCTTTTTGCAATACAGAAATAATATGATCTTGCCCTAAAACTTCGGAGAAATTTGAGGGTCTATATTTTCGGTATAGTGATGTGTGTTCTGACATATGAACGATATTATACCAAATTTGACATCGCTCTGCTTGCAGGTATAATAAATGCATTACCAATGACGCAAGATGCCTTCTTTTGCTGGCCAAAAGCCTAGGTTGGTACTATAGGCCTATAGAAGGCCCCCTACTTATGACGTTCCCTCGACCGAGGAGGCGTTTTAAGTTTGTCGATCCAGATGTTTTGGTTTCAAAATGAGTCAGAATAAAAAAACCGTTTACTCTCAACGCAGCAATTAATAAGTAGTTTTTAGAATCAGGTATAGTCTTTATAAGATTAATTTTGTCAGGATTTCCTAACACATTTGTTGTCGCATGCTCCCATCTATGTGCATTGATAAC
>JAYTDF010000073.1:0-3924 GCA_043736035.1 Candidatus Parcubacteria bacterium | reverse complement strand
GTGATATTGATTATGAATCATTTGACGTGATATACTAGAACCATATGTCAAAAGGAGAACACAGAGATAAAAAAAATAAAAACGTAAAAAAACCAAAACAAGTTAAACCAAAGGTGTAATGAAAACACTGAATGTTTATTGGTGTAGACGTGATTTTCGCTTAGAGGATAATCCGGCTTTATACAATTGCCTAAAAGAAAGTGGGGGAGAGGGTGCACTATTCTTACCTCTTTTTATCTTGGAGGATTATATGACTAAAGGTGATCCTAAGTATCAGTATAGCTATACTTCAAGGGTTTTATTGTCAAAAATTTTAGTTGAGTTTGCACAAAATTTTTCAGATTTTAACATTATAAAAGGCAAAACTTGTCAAGTATTGACAAAACTATCAAAAAGTTACAATGTCAAGTTTCATGTCAATGATGATATACATCCTGATTTTTATAAACAAATACAGAAACTTGAAGGTAAAAATATAGAAGTAATTGTACACAATGATGCACTAAGTATAAACAAAGAGACAAAAACTATAACTGGAAATTATTATAGTATTTTCACTCCTTTTAAAAACAATGTCTGGCAAAGCTTTATGGACTCACACTCAACAAAAAAATCTGAACCACTCAAAGATATAAAGTATGTATCTAAAAACGAGTTAGAGAAAATTTTTAGTAAAGATGAAATAGTAAAAAATACAGAAAAAGATATATTGAGTAATTTTGTAGACAATAGGCTTATAAAAGTTGATAAGAATACGATAGATCTTGATGAACTTATAGAAAGACCTAAGTTGACTCATGTTTACACAAATGAAAAACAAGCATTAGACATTTTCAAAAAGTATATAAAAGATGATGGTCTAATAAACTACAAAGATAAAAGAGATTTTCTTAAAAACATAAACTCAAATATGGCCACAGCTTTAGCTTGGGGTCTGACGTCTTCTCGTATACTTATGAGAGAGATAAAAAAACATCATCCGGATCTAAATCATATCGGTGTTCAAACGTATATAAGTGAACTGATATGGCGAGAATTTTATAAATATATACTATTTCATAATCCAACTGTCTTAAATGAAGAGTTTCAAAAAAAATATAAAAATAAAATAGAATGGCGAGAAAACAAAGAAGCTGTAAAATTTTTCAAACTGTGGATACAGGGAAAAACAGGGTATGGAATAGTTGATGCTTCGATGTTAGAGCTGGCTAAAACAGGACAGATGCATAACAGGTCACGCATGATAGTCGCTAGTATATTGACAAAAAACCTAGGTATTGACTGGCGCTGGGGACAAGAATATTTTAGAGCGATACTCTCTGACTTGGATGAGGCTTCAAACAATGGTGGCTGGCAATGGTCAGCTTCTGTTGGATCTGATCCGAAACCTATACGTATTTTCAACCCTTATACCCAAGCTGATAATTATGACGGAGACAAAGTTTATAGAGATAAATGGCTTGATAAGGACTATAAACTTGAACCTATAATAGAACATAAACAGGCTAGACAAGAGGCTTTGATAAGATATGGATTGTTGAATAATAAACCTGAAGGTTTTAATCAATATAATCTATTTAGTGATTAAAAAATATAGTATAATGATCTCATCATGGAAAAAGAAAAAGATTTCATCATTAAAGAAATAAAAGCGGGAGAGAATTATATTAGAAAACTTGGACCTGGTATCATCACCGGTGCTGCTGATGATGATCCATCAGGTATTGCCACTTATTCTCAAACTGGTGCCCAGTTTGGAACAGGTCTTTTGTGGATGGCTGCTTGGACTTTTCCGCTTATGTCCATGATACAAGAGATGTGTGCACGTATTGCACTTGTAACTGGACAAGGTTTGGCCGCAAACATAAAAATAAGTTATTCAAAAAAAGTTTTATATATTTGTACCTTACTATTGTTTTTAGCTAACACTTTAAATATAGGTGCAAACCTCGGAGCTATGGCTAAAGCGGTTGAACTTATAAATCCAACTATACCTTTCGTTTTTTTAGTAATATTTATCGGTTTATTTAGCTTAGTGTGTGAAATACTCATTCCATATAAACGTTTTGCAAAGTTTTTAAAGTATCTTGTAATGTCATTGTTTGCATATATCGTCACAGGTTTAATGATCAATATGAATTGGTCAACTTTGTTTATAGACGGTTTGATTCCTCAAATAGAGTTTACTAAGACTCAACTTTTTTTGATCACAGGTATACTTGGTACAACCATATCGCCATATCTTTTTTTCTGGCAAACCTCACAAGAGGTTGAAGCTCAGATAGATCAGGGTAAAGTGACCCCAGAGTCACGTGTTGGTACAAACAAAGAAGAGATAAAAGAAATGAGAACTGATGTTTGGACTGGTATGTTTTTATCAAACCTTGTTATGTTTTTTATCATAGCAGTATGCGCTAATACTTTATTTGTAAATGGTATAACTGATATACAAACAGCTGCTGATGCTGCGCGGGCTCTAGAGCCGTTTGCGGGGCGATTTGCAACCTGGTTGTTTGCTTTAGGTATTATAGGAACAGGATTGTTATCTATACCAGTACTCGCCGGATCATCTGCATACGCATTGTCTGAAAGTTTGGGCTGGAAAGAGGGTTTATATTGGAAATTGAAAGAAGCAAGAGCATTTTACTCTGTTATAGCAGTGTCTATGATTATAGGTATTTTGATAAATTTTGTAGGAATAGATCCTATAAAGGCTTTGATATATTCAGCTATAGCTAACGGTATCATAGCTCCAATAGTTATCATCTGTATAGTTCACATAAGTTCAAGTGATAAAGTTATGGGAGAATTTAAAAATAAAAAATTTACAAAAGTTGTAGGTTGGATTATTGCTGGACTTATGAGTGTGACAGCTATTGCAACTATAGTGGCGATGTTTTTGTAGAAAATATTTAGGTAAATTTTACCCCGTGAGCTGTATGAGCCTGTGGGGTTTTGAATTTGAAATCGTACCTCCCTGCAACTTTTTTAATCGATATTTGTAAAATATAAGACTAGTTTTGTCAAGTTTAAAAATTTTCGCAAAATAGGGGACTCACAGGTAAAACCCAAGGTATAAGATTATAACTATAAAATTAGACAGGCCTTAAACGGGCAAATTTTGCCTCAAAAAAAGCCAAAAAAAACGGGCAAACTTAAAATCTGAAATTTCCATAAATTTTCTAAATATTTGTAAATATCGTTATAACGGTAAAATTAAGCAAAGATAAATCCGAGCCCAAATTGGCAGCAAAGGTACAAAGATATTATAAATGAATAACAATGCCTTATTTAAGTATACACAATGTCGCAAAAGATATATTGTGCGACATACAGTCCTTACGAGCTGGAAGCGAGTTAGGAATGTAGGAGTGCACTTTAGTGCCGACATATAGCCCTTTTGAGCCGTAAGGCGAGTTAGAATTTACACGAGAGCAAGTTCTATATAAAATACAGAACCTTTACCTTCACCTTCAGACTCAACCCAGGCGCGACCACTATGAGCTTTTAAAATCTCACCAGCTACATATAAACCTAAACCCGTACCTAGTATATTGACCTTAGAGGCATCAGGAGCGCGTACAAACTTATGAAACAAACTTGGTAGCACTTCTGATTTTATTCCTACTCCAGTATCCTTAACTACAATAAGAACCTTTTTTTCATTTGCCTTTTTTATAAATATATCTATCTCACCTTTTGGTGTATATTTAACAGCATTGTCAACAACATTTAATACAACTTGCTTTATTTTACCTTCATCACCGTGCACTATATATTTTTCGTTTTCATCATAGTCGAGTCTAAATATAAGCCCCGCCCTATTTGTTGTTGATTTAACACTGTTGTAAATATTTTTAACAACTAGAGCTACATCAATATCTGCAAAATTATATTGCATTCTCCCCTGCTCTATTTGGGAAA
>JAYTDF010000072.1:0-3003 GCA_043736035.1 Candidatus Parcubacteria bacterium | reverse complement strand
TACAATATAAATTTAAAACTCCTAAGATAAAAAATGGAGTTGAAATGATAGGGTCTGAACGGTATTTCTTTGGTTTTAATTTTATTGGTAATGACATAGAGATTGTTTTACAGAAAGAAGAGGTTCGTGCTTACAAATGGGTACCTTTTTCTGATTTGGGTAAGTATTTGCTTTTTGATGGACAGTTAGAAGACAGCGTTGGGAAGATAAGGGAGGTATTTGCAGGGTTTGAGAAATAGTATGATGGATATATAATGAATATATGAACAACAACTGTATCTTCTGTAAAATTATTAAAAAAGAATCACCATCTCACACTATATGGGAAGACGATAAGCATATAGTCTTTCTTTCGATATTTCCAAACACTGAAGGTGTTACTGTTGTCATACCTAAAGAGCATTATTCAAGCTATGTTTTTGATTTACCTGATCAAGTGTTAACTGATTTAATGTTAGCAACTAAAAAAGTTGCAAAAATACTAGACTCCAAACTAGAAGATGTTGGTAAAACAGCTTTGGTTTTTGAAGGATTTGGTGTTGATCATATACACGCAAAACTTTTCCCTATGCATGGAACAGCTGATATGAAGGAATGGAAGCCAATAGAATCGTCTGTAGATAAATATTTTGAAAAATATGAAGGATATATATCTTCTCATGATTATAATAGAGTTGATGATGAGGTGTTATCTAGGTTGGCAGGGAAGTTGATAAAATAGTTTTATTTCAATAATTTATGATTATATACAACCATGTCTAATAAACAAGAAATACAACAAATTATATCAATTCAAAAATATAAAAATAAAATATGGAAACCTGTTTATTCATCAGGAGACTTACATACATCAATATATCCAGCCAGTATTTCAAAAATATTTGTTGGTGCAGAGGTATTACGACAAGTTGAAATAGGGAATATTAGTATTACTCAATCTATAACAATAAAAGATAATAATGTTGTCAACTTCAAAGAATCAGAATTTTCATACAGTATAATACCTTTGTTAAAAACAGGGGATGTAAAAACAGTTGATGAACTATTATTTTTGATGCTAAACCGCAGTGACGACACAGCAACTAATGAGTTGATTGATCTTGTCACCAGAGAATCTATTAATATAAATACTATTTAATATCTAGGTATGAAAGGATCTGAAATTACAAGAAAATACTGTACACGTGAAAAAGAAGATGATGTATATAAGAGTGCTCCAATTATAATGACAGTACCTAAACATGTAGAGTTATTTTTTCAAAAATTACATGAGAATAAAATTCATTCAGAATTTGTTTCAAAAAAACTGAAAGAATATATGACTAAAGAAACTGGAAAAGAGCACCTTTCATTTTTAAATGTTTTATATCCATGTGTATATAAAGGTGGATATTTTTCATCTATCATATGGGACAAAAGAGTATGTATTAGACGTCACTATGCAATGATTGTAGATATAGAGAGTGTTTTTTACTCAGTGATTGTTTTTACAATTAGTAAAAGTTATGAAGATGTGACAAAGGGGATTGAAAAAACTATTGAGGATTTATTTATGAAATATGTTCGGTAAAACTCTAAATTATTTATATTATATAATGTACTTTTACTAATCATTTTGTTTAAAGTATAATAACATACACAACCATGACCTCAGTCCGAACAAAACAAAAAATGCTTATACTTCACGGTTGGGATTGGAGAAAATATCCAAAATTTAAACCAACACATCAGTGGGGAAATAGACAGGAATTACTAAATCGTCTGATGAAAGAGTTCCACGTTGACTACCCAAACCTACCAGGATTTAATTTTAATGATTCTTACAGTGGTGCATGGTCACTCGATGATTATTCTTCTTGGTTAGAAAAGTTAATTAAGGAAAATAAATATGATGTGGTGGTTGGTTATTCTTTTGGATGCGCTGTGATCATTCACTGTCTCCATAAATATAAACTAACTATCAAATCTATTCTTATATCTCCTGCCTTAGTTAGGGCGTATACAATAAAAACTTCATCAACCTCATCAAAGATTTCAAGTTTACTTAAACGCTTTCGTCTAATCTGGATCAGAAGTATTGCTGTTTTATTTTATTTAAAGTATGTAGTAAAAAATGATTTTTATATACATGGAACAAAATTCCTTCGTAAAACATATCAAAATATTGTCCGTATCGATCTTTCGGGTGAATGTAATGAACTTCTTGAAAAAGGAGCTGATATGCACTTTATTTTTGGAAGCGAAGATACTGCAACTCCACCTGATTTATTCTTAAAAAGAGTACCAAAGGCAAATAACTGTGTTCATATTATTGATGGTGCTACACACAATGTGGGCGGAACTCACCCTGTGGATGTTGCGTCAGTGATTGAATCTTTGGTTTAAATTAAGTATTTACAACCGAGCAAAGTAGGAAAGTGTTTTTTTAGTATATTATATACTAGGTTTTTGGCAAAAAAGACAAATCTATTAATTTTTGTTATGATTATAAACATGGATTTAACTATTAAGATTAAAAATACAATTTTAAACATTAGAGTTGCTGTACTTATAAAAGGAACAAAGGGTTATTTATTTGAAAAAAGTAAAAATGGCTATATATTTTGTGTGGGCGGAAGGATTAAAGTTAACGAGTCTTCTTTAGATGCTGCTAAGAGGGAGGTAGAAGAGGAATTAAGTTTCAAAGTAGATAAACTTACGTTAAAAGGTATTGTGGAAAATTTTTATAAAAATACTGAGGGTAATGTGCATGAAATGTGCTTTGTATATGAAGCAGAAGAAGTGTTTTCAGATATTGTACAAACTGAGTTTGTTGAAGTATCGGTTTCTGATATTGATAACTTTGATGTTAGACCTAAGGTTATGGCTGAGTTTATTGAGGATGAGGGTGGTGATTTTATGCATGTTATTGCGAAATAAAATAATCAAAAATATGAACACAACAGAAATCGTAAAATTTGGAGAAACAACATATGAGTTTTCATGGATTGAGGGAGGCGAGCC
>JAYTDF010000071.1:0-2015 GCA_043736035.1 Candidatus Parcubacteria bacterium | reverse complement strand
AACCCAAAGACGACGACGACAAAAGAGATCAATGCGCTCTATATGGAGGCCTGGAAGGCTGGGGTGAAGACTTTGTACTATCAACACAGTATGAATGCCGCTCAGGTGTTGAGTCGAAAGAAGGTGTGTATTAACTGTGAGGCATAGGGTTTTTTGAGAGATGGGTATGTGGTAATTGTTTAAAATTAAACTTCACTTTATAAATAATTAAACTTCAAAAATAAGTTTAATTATTTATAGCTATATAATATATGGTTCATTTAGAATCTATTGAACTTCATACAAAAAGCTGTTAAACTTGATATATGAAAAAGATACCCCTACCTAAAGTATTACTCGGCTCAGATTTGGCCAATCTTGTTGTCGAGCTTGAAACACTTAAAAACAAAGATTTACATATGACAACAAATGTTTTAGTGTTTAATCAGTTGAAGGATTTGTTGAATAGGTTGGAGATGCTTGGTTCCGCTCGAATTGAAGGAAACAATACTACTGTTATGGAGTATATAGAAAAAAGGCAGTCTATGGAAAATGAAAGTGATGATGAAAAAATATCTGAAAGCATACAAGAGATTCTTAATATAGAAAATGCACTTAGATATTGTGAAGAGTCTTTAAGGTTAGGTAAGAAAATAAATAGATCATTTGTAAGCGATGTTCATAAAATCGTAGTTCAAGGTTTAAAAAGAGAGGGAAGTATTGATCCAGGAAATTATAGAAAAATAAATATACATATCAATAAATCAAAGGTAGAGTTATCTGATTTCAGTCAAATAAGTAGTGATATGGAAGAACTTTTTTCTTTCATTGACAACGGTAAAAATATTAGCAATGCGATGATAAAAGATGCTATCGCCCATCATCAGTATGTTCTAATACATCCGTTCGATAACGGTAATGGTAGAACGGCTAGAATTTTTACATACGCATGTTTACTTAGAGATGGTTTTTCATTGGTCGAAAAAGTTGTAAACCCAACAGCAGTGTTTTGTTCAAACAGAAATACGTATTATGACATGCTTGCTATAGCTGACACTCAAACTCCTGAAGGTATGGAAACTTGGTGTAAATATGTTCTGGATGGGGTGAGGGATGAGTTCTTGAAAATAAATAAGCTTACACAGGAAGATTTTGTAAAAGAATATGTTATAAAACCATGTGTTGAGTTTTCTAAAGAGAGAAATATTGTTTCCAGTAAAGAGTATGGAATATTAAAAGAGTTTTACATCAACTCTGAAATAGGTACAGCAGATCTAAGTACTGTGATACCAGATATGTCAAAAAGTAGATATTCCCAGATATTTAAAGATATGCGAAATAGAAAGCTTATTCTAGAAAGTGGGAGAGGGTTGTATGTAATAAATCTAAACGGTCCTCTTATCAGAGGGTTGATTAAGGCGCTGGACATAATCAATTTTCTACCAGTTCAAGATGAGTCAACTAAAAATATGTAATGTAAAATGTGGAATTATATACCTTTTTATGATATAAAAGAGTATATATTGGAGGATTGGATGAGTGGTTTAAATCAACAGTTTACTAAACTGTCGAGCTGGAAACGGCTCCGTGAGTTCGAATCTCACATCCTCCGCTAGAAAAATAGACACCGAAAGGTATCTATTTTTATTAAGGAGGATAGAAAGTGCACAGTTGCACTTTCGTGTGATATTCGAAAAGCTTTTCTATGTTTTGAAAATCCGTAGGATTTGATAAAACGAGAAAAGGTGTACTGAAGCTGTAAGCTTCGAATCTCACATCCTCCGCAAAATAAGGAATGTAATGACTATATTTTGCGCATGTGATACAAGGAGCGAAGCGACTATGTATCACATGCGCAATGAAAAACCCAAGTCATATAAATTTTATGTGTGTGGATTGCGGCAAAGATACATGGGATGAATACTATATGCTCTATAGTAAGGTTTGGAAAAAAGTTAATCCTGGGGTAAAAGGAATGCTGTGCATATTGTGTGTTGAAAAAAGATTAGGAAGAAAATTGAGCAAAAAGGATTTTA
>JAYTDF010000070.1:0-2871 GCA_043736035.1 Candidatus Parcubacteria bacterium | reverse complement strand
CACTGATTTTTGCAATTTCGTCAAGAGGTGTATTCCAAGACAACAATATCTCAGGATCTTCCAGGGTAAATCCTTTTTCAAAAAATTCAGTGGGGTTTTGCATATGTTTATGCCTTAAAATCAACTTTAACAGGCCCTTTTGCAGCTTCTTCACCCTCCCCTAGTTCAAAAAAAGCATCAGATTTAAAGCCAAATAGGTTTGCTATTATACTACTTGGAAATTTTTGAGTAGCTATAGTAAATGCTTTAATGTTTGCATTGTAGAATCGTCTTGAAGCCTGAATCTTATTTTCAGTTTCTGATAGCTCACGCTGCAAATCCATAAAACTTTGATTTGCCTTTAGATCAGGATATGCCTCAGATACAGCAAAAAGGCTTTTTAATACACCTGATAGTTGATTTTGAGCAGTTGCCTCTTCTTTCAGCCCGCTTGCGTTCATAGCCATATTTCTAGCCTCAGTAACCTTTTGCAAAGTTCCTTGTTCAAAATTAGCATAGCCTTTAACTGTCTCTATCAGGTTTGGAATCAAATCATATCTTCTTTTAAACTGTATCTGTATATCTGATAAAGCTTCTTTAACACTTGTTCTAAGAACAATAAAATTATTATACATAAATATGATACTAATAATTACGAGCACTACTATGATTCCTAATATTGTATATATTGACATGTTTTTTTTATTTTTATTTATATTTTAATACACTCATTATAACACCTTTACCAACTACTACCACCTCCTCCACCTCCACCTCCGCCCGACGAGCCGCTGGATGAGCCAGATGAACTACTACCAAAACTTGATGATGAGCTGGAAGTGGAACGTGGCATAACCGATGAGGAAAAGGAATTGATTAGCAAACTTTGAGTTGCAAATGATGTTATAAAAGAAGAATGATAGTTATATTTTCCAACATCAGTATTTGCCAATCCTGACAAATCAAGCATTGTGGTCAGATATTCTATCCATTTTTTCTCCATCCCAAACACCATTGCATATGGTAAGAGCTTTTCAGCAATATCCAAGCTCTTTTCAGGATTAGTATCAAAAGATATCTTCTCTTTTTCAGCCATGTCTATGTATGTATACAAACCTGATATATACCACTTAGCCTGTAGACCTTTTTCAGTAAAATCTATTTTATATTTATTTTTAAACAAGATACTTGTTAGACCAATCAATACACAAGATACAGACCATATATAACCGATATGCCAACCTAGTATAAACCAGATGAATATTCCTGGATTTATTGCCAAAAATAGACCTAGAAGTAAAGGTACAGGATTTGCAGAAGAAAATTTGTTTAACTTTGACAAACCTTTATTTTCAATCACATTCCTGTGCTTAAGATTGTCATCAATTCCTTCAGAAACGACAGCGATTGTTTTAAAGAATGATAGTTTAATCTCTAGTTCACCTTTATTTGATAATTCTTCTAATAATATTTTTTGATGAGGTAATAACAAATCATTACTTCTTGATAGTCTAGTAAAGATTGTTTGACCATCTATATCTTCCTTTGCCTCAAGGTATCCTTCTGCAATTAAAAAAGTTATCTCTGATGACATCATACTGTAGTCGCTATTTTCAGTATACAAGATACCAGCCTGCACAGGAGAAAATCCATCAGCATCGTATTGTGCAACAATAGGGTTAGATTTCAAATAATTTTTCCACTTTCTATGTCTATTTATTTTTTTTCTGTTAAATAACAATACAATCCCTAGAGGCAAAAAATAAATTATATAAGACATATACTGCAAGAACTCTCTTGTTTTCATTTCGATTTGAGTAGGTTCTGACGAAATAAAACCCCTTGGAAACGCCGCGGCTACGGTTATACCGTATCCTGGCAAAAGTGGTAAAAACTGATCTTTAACACTAATTATTATAGTATTTTTATCCAAAACAAAGTCAGCACATTCTTCATTCTGCCCTTTAAAACCACAATATATTTTTATTGATTTAGGATCAACACCTGTTGGCAATAGCACACGTGCAGAAACTTTTTGACTCTGGACATTCCATGATGTACCAACAATATTCCAGTATATTTCAGTGAAATCTGTAAAATAACCTAAGCTATTTTTTACATCATATGAAATATTATATTCTTTATCACCAGAAACAAGAATATCAGCATCACCAATTTTATAACTTTTTTCAGATAAAGAGTCCGTATCAGAAAAATTATACGGATTACCGTTCTCGTCGCTAACATTAAAATTATCTATGACTATGTCTTTACTTGATCCCGGAATCTTGCTGATTGGTATATCTCTTATAATTCCATGTTTTTCTACACCTGTATCAAAACTCCAAACAATATGTTCCTTGACTTTTAAGGTTCCATCTTTTAAAACCTCTAAATTAATATCATTTGTTTTGATTGATTCTGCTTGAGCAGTAACACTTATAGAAAACAAAATTAAAAGACAGACAGCCATTAGTGTGTTTTTTTTCATATGGTATATATTTTAAACTTTTCTACAATAACTTTCAATACTAAATCCTAATGTAGAGCATTATTTACCTAAACCTTAAGAGTAGTGAATCATCAGCAATATACTGAGGAACTTCTTTTAAAATATCTTCGAGACTAATCGCAATTTCAACCTCACCGTGACATACACCAATTTGTGAATAAGGAAAAGATACCTCATAAACAACTTCTCTCGTAATAGCATTAAAAGAGGGTTCAAACCTGTCTGGAAAGTCTTCAGTATCATAACAAGGATTATCTCCTCGGTCAGCTTCTGTTATTTTATTGGCAAGAATGTCTTTTCCGTTTGGATAAAAGTGCTCTAAAATTTTACTACTCGTATCTGTCTTAAACAGAGGTCCGTACTTACCATCAATGTAGATT
>JAYTDF010000069.1:0-10672 GCA_043736035.1 Candidatus Parcubacteria bacterium | reverse complement strand
CGAGTAGCCATTTCCTTTCCTCCTAATCCAAACGCAATACCTGCTGCCAATGAGGCTGCTACAACTATTCCTATAAATACAGTATTTATAAGTGTAACTGCAATTCCCAATTGTACAAGTGCTGATAGTACTGCGAATACGATTATTGAAGTTTTAGTTAATGATCCTAACATTCGAGCTGATGCAAGATGTGCATTTGCAGCTCCTGTAGTAACCACTTTTTTCAATACATCACCTAATATAAAGGCAACCAACATGATCAATATAGCTACAACAATCTTTGGAAGATAGAGTACAACCATTGAGCCAATGATCATTGACACATCTGAAAGCCCTAGCATTTGTAATATTGCCAAGAACATTACAGTTATAATTGTCCATTTTAATAGACCGCCGAAGAATGAACCTGTATTTAAATTAACACCACCTCGGCGCAAAACTTCACCAAGTCCCGCTTGCTTTAAAACACCATCTAGATTCATTTTATCAAATACTTTTTTTACCAATCTGCCTACATAGTCTGCAACCACCCATGTGATAACAAAAATGATTGTTGCTAGTACTATAAGTATACCGTATCCAAGTAATGCATCTTTTACACTAAGATATGATTCTGATACTGCGTTTCCAACTAATCCTGAATTAAATATTTGTGTCGGCATATGTTTTTTTGTTTATATTTTTATATATTTATTAAATTATTAATACATTCTAATTATATCATACAATTATCTAAAGAATGATAGCTTATCCATGGCTACAATGTGCTCAAAATCAAGTACATCCCGAATAAGCTTATCCCCTATAGAATGCCTGTACTTGAAATCTGTCTGATCTAGTGCAGAATATGCCAGCTCCTTTCCTATACTATATTCTAGTTCTGAAACTATCACATCAACATTATCGGGTATTTTCTCAAAAACTAGAAGTAAATCTAAATTTGAATTTGTAAATTTAGATGTTGTGAAAAAACCTGACAACAGAACCACTTTAAGTCTATTAAGTCTATTCAATTTTTCTAATATCTTATCAACGGATCTTGGAATGACAGTAAGGATCATTTCAGTAATCTCAGATAGTAATGGAAAATTTCTATTTGTTTTATATACTATTATTTTTTCTTTTTTACCTGCTTTAACTATACCAAGTTTCATTAAGTCTCTCAATTCTAGTATAAGAGTATCGTGCTTAATCTTAGTTAGTCTAATCAAATCTTTTAACACAAAATCTTTAACCGGATTTAATACAAAAACTTTCCAGAGCTTTACTTTGTTTTGTCCTCCTAGAAAATTTTCCAGAATCTGTAAATCTGTTATATCCTTAGAGTCAGTTATGGTTTCTTTTGGTCGAATAATAACTTGAGGTTTAACAACAGGTTTAGATTTAACCTTGGGCTTTGTTTGAGTTTTTGATTTTAGTTTTTTAACAATTTTCTTAATTGGCTTTTTAATTATCTTTTTGACAACAGTCTTTTTGACAGGTTTTTTGATGACGGATTTTTTCTTATTCATATATATAAATATAACATGCTTTTAAATAACAAAAAAACCATATAAAATATATGGTTTTTTGTCAAAAAGTGATGATTTGTTGAACTATTTCAATTCTACAGATCCACCAGCTTCTTCTATTTGTTTTTTCAATGCGTCTGCATCTTCTTTTTTCATACCTGCTTTTATAACAGTTGGGGCTCCATCAACCAAGTCTTTTGCTTCTTTAAGACCAAGACCTAGTACTTCTTTGATAACCTTGATAACTGAGATCTTGTTTGCACCTCCGTCTTTTAGGTTAACATCGAAAGATGTTTTCTCATCTGCGGCTGCTGCTCCTGCTGGAGCTGCGGCTGCTACAGCTGAAGCTGAAACACCAAATTTCTTTTCTAGAAATTTTACAAGTTCATGTAATTCTAGAACAGACATTTTTTCGATAGCTTCTACCACTGTTTTGAATTTGGCTGGAGTTTCAACGTTTTCTTCTACTACTGGAGTATTTGTTCCTGTTGATACAGCAGGAGCTGGAGCTACTGCCGCTTCTACCTTTTCTGTTGTTGTATCTACAGCTACATCTGTGGCTGTGTCTACGATTGTTTCTTCTTGATCTGTCATAATTTTATTTTAATTTAATTATTTAATAAATATAGTTGATTGTATTAACTGTTCTTTTTCGCAATAGCGTCAAGAGCAAGTACAAATCGTTGTATAGGTGAATTGATAAGTTGAACGAATTGAGCTTGTAATGTTTTGAAATCTGGAATTGAAGCGATTGACATCATTTCCTCCTTTGACTTGTATTCATTATCAAATATACCACCTATGATTGAAAGTCTATCTTTGAATTTTTTTGTAAAATCCAAAACTTCTCTCGCAGGGGCAAGCAAGTCATCTCCATATACAAGTGCCACTTCCCCGTCGAGCGGTGGAAGTTCTCCTTTTATACCAAGATCAGACAATGCTCTTTTAATCAATGTTTTCTTAGCTACTCTATATCCAACATTTGCTTTTCGAAGTGCGTTTCGCACTAAGCCTGTCTCAGTTACATTTAACTTGTGAAAATTCACAAATACCAATGATCCTGATTTTTTAGCAATATCGGATATATTTGATACAACTTCAACTTTTTTGTTTTTTGAAATTGCCATATATTGATTTATATTAAGTTTCTTTTTGTAATTAGGTCTGGCATTTGTCAAAGACATTTGCCGGAATCTACACAGGGTTTATGGTTTTTAACTGACGCAAAACGTTTGTTTTGGACCACCTATGGTATTCGAGACCACGGAAATACATTATCACGATTTTAAAGATTTAGCAATAAAAAGCTAAGGTATATATAATCCTCTTTAAGCTTGGCATAACGAGACTTTAAAGTCTTGCTATAAAGAAGACTGTTGATAGATTTTATTGCATCATCTGTCCTCTTTTTTATCGTTTTTAAATAAGCTGTATCTTTATTCATTCTGTAAAGCTCTATTCTTCTTATATATCGATCTTTAAGATATCTATCCATTTTTGATGAATTTATACTCAATACAACTTGATTAATCTTATCATCTAAAGACATTTGGGGTTTTATCTTTTCATCAGAAAGTTTAATAATCTGACCTGTTGTAGGTAAAGTTATGTCTAAACTATTTGAATTATCACTTGGTTCAAAACTCATTTCACTATTTTTAAATATGGGTACACCTTGATATTTTACCGATGACATTTCTCCACCTATACTTTCTAATATACTAATATCTACAGTATTGTCTATTTTTGGTTTTATGGAAAAATTTTCCATATCAGTAGTGTAAAGATAATTGATACCATCATCAAACTCTTCAAAACGATTGTTGTTTAGATGTTCTAAAGCTTGGCGAAAATCATTTGTTGTATTTGCACTGTACCGGTCAAAGTACAATTCATTGTCTATATTGTCATTGATCTTACTCATACCAATACTCAATTCCATGTCGAGTGGTGTAAGGTATTGGGATAATTTATTATTTGGATTACTTGGAGTTATGCGGAGTAATTTGTAATTATTGTTTTTAATTATTTTATTATAATCCAAACCAATCTCAGGAATATCAATCCTTGGTGGGTTTACTATATTATTTATATATCCAATAATTTTTTGATTATTCATAATATTGGCGTGTTTATAGATAGTATTATTTAAATCTACGTACAATACAGTACCCTGTCTTGATGAATGAAGATCCTGAACTACACCGTCTCCATTTTTTTCATATAAAGGTATAAGTTTGTATAGATTTTTATCATCAATCTTAATGTCTGACAATGTACTTACCCCTGTACCCAAAATCTGATACAGAGCCACATCTTTCGGATACACTATATTGTCCAGTTGTTGATGTAATGCTTTTGATTTGTCTAACAAACTTTGATTGATTCTAGAATAATTTCTTATAACAGTTTCTTGTAGTAACTTATCAGCATGAATATTGTATGTGTAGTATTTTTCAGATGGTAAAAGAGTATAGGCAGTTGGCATATTTTTACCTAACTCTCGAGCAATAGACGATCGCATGATGAGTCCACCAGCAATAGACTGTTGATGACCAAACATGAGTGCTGTTATAGCCTGCGCAGTACCATACTCAGGCATGGCAACAAATATAACCTTGTCTATTAGATTTTCAAGTCCTGACTTTTGAAGTTCAAGAATAAGTTGTTTTGCAACAAGTCCTCCGTTACTATGGGTGATGATTGTAATCTTCTTTGTCTTAGATGTTTTTTGTAAATCTTTAACAACTTGCACAAGATTAATATTTTTGTCTTTGAACTTAACCCCTTCGTTTAATATATAATCAGCTGACATACGCCAATCGTATGGCATCTCGTTGTAGTCTGTTATTATTTTTTGTTTTTTTATTTTTTGTAAATAATTATCAAAGTCTTTATATATATCCTTATCTACATAAGGTAATCCTCCTACTATATTTGTTTTTACAATAATATCTTTTGTAAAAATGTTATTTATACTTTTACCAAACTCATCAAGATATAATTTTTTTATGTCAGCATTTCTGTTTGGTTCCCAGAGCTGATTTTCTGTAGTGTATAAACGACTTCCCATAACTCCAGGTAAGAATAATATATTTGAGCAACATAGTTCAGCTTTCTTAATATTTTTTATTTTTGAAAATGTATTTATAGTAAAAGGTCCAGCAATTATATTGTTTTCATTTGAAGGCGCATCTGTTGTATATGGATATATATTTGGTTTTTCTTTTTGAAAGAAATTATTCTCAAAATCTCCACCTTGAACATATGATTCAATAGCAATATCGTTACTTTCGAAATCATTGGTATTTATCTTAGTAGAACTAGCGCTGTATATTTCCATAACCTTTTTATTATTTATGAATTCATTATTTTTTATATTTATAGTATCAGCGCCAAAAAAATTAAGGGCTGTACCTTTATAATTTTCTATGCGAGAATTTTCCAGAGAAAAGTTTGAATTGTTGTATATAGAAAATAATTCTTTGTTGGATGAATTTAAACTACTCAATCCCTCCATATAAACTTCACCACTATAAGATTCGATAAATCTAGAACTGTTTATTTGACCCATATTCATGGAAACTTTAGAATTGAAAGAGCTTATAGCATATGTATCAGACAGATTTTCAATAGAAACATCTTGCATGGAAACAACACTCTTGTTGAAGAGATTTATTGATCCGTTCTTTATAATAACTTTTGCATCAGATATGTTTAAAGTTGAGGAAGAGAAATTTATTGGACCGTTTATGATATATGGACTACCGGCCTTATTCCAATTTATGTTTTTGTTATTGTAGTAGGTAGAGTTAATAATAGTATCAGCTGATACTTGGGTTGATAATGTAAGGATGATTAATAATATTTTTTTCATACCATCTATTATAATGATGGAAGATAAAGTATTTTTGAAGAAGTTATAAAGTTTTGATAAATTTTAGATAAAGAAAAAAACCACCGGTGAGGGTGGATTTTTCGGGGTTCTGAAAGGTTGAAGAGGGATTATTTATTAGAATCCACAAGTTGCACCTGTAACAGTTCCTGATGATGTTGCCTTTGCAGCACCAGTTGAATCAACACAGAAAAAACCTGCACCTGAAGCACCACTTTTAAGTGCTGCGGCTACTGCCCATGAAGATGAGGCCACATTTCCACAAGTCACAGCGGTTTTTGCTGAGATGGAATCAATCAAAGATTTAAGAGTTCCTGTTCCTGCAGTAGCAAAGAATGGACCTGCACAGGTTGATTGTGGGGATCCGTAATTACTGTTATTTGAATAATACAACTCAGCCTGTGCTCTCATATTTGAAAGAGTTGACTGAATCGCAGCATCTTCACCTTTTGTTCTCGCACTCGACAAACTCGCCAACACAATACTTGAAAGTATACCAATGATCGCGATCACCACCAATAATTCTATAAGCGTAAATCCTCTTTGTAATGTTTTCATGTTATTTAAATTTTATTTTTTATTAATTGAGTAAACAAATTAGCTAATCCATCTCTTTTATTAATTTGTAAAAATAAAAGATAGTTATATTATACATCAAAAGAAAAAGTTTATGCAAATATTTTTGTTTATAACTTTGTGAGAGTAAATTTTAAAAAAATATATTATTCAAATTTGACATCAAATATATTTTTGATATTATAAATACATAAAGGTTCCAACCCCGTAACAAGAGCCCCCGGGCTCTTCCGAAAGGATAGCGGGGATTGGTCATATCTAGGTGTCAAATATATTAATATCCAATCTAACTAAATGTTTAATACTTTCGAATGGCCGCCACTCTTCCCTTTCTAATCCAACATATTTTGCCCAAGAACCGTAATCGGCAATTTGTGCATTGTGATCTGATTTTGTTTGAAAAAAGTATAGTTCAAACCTGGTATTAAACTTTTTTAATTCAGGACGTATAATTTTATATAGATAACTTTTTTCTTCTTTAATTAAAACCTTATCCATAATCACAATAATCTGATCATATTTTTTGGCTAACTTTTTTTCATAATCCAAAATATTTGAAAGTAACACCTTTATAGATAAGGTGTACGATTGTTTTTTGTTTTGTAAATTAGCGGGTAGCTTTACTTTTTCTGTATAAATAAAACTATAATAACTTTTACTTTTTGAGATTATTTTATACATAGCATCACGAATAAACTGTTTATCTTCTGTTGCATGAAAAGATTCTTGTTCATGTCCAGACCTAAGGAGACCATAACGTAAGATAGATATATCAGCAGTCAAATTTACAGGTTCAATTGTTATATAGGCTGATACTACAAAAAACCTAGTTCCTTTAGGAGAAAAATCAAAATTACCGGACTCGTCGATAAATATATATAATGTATTATTCATTAATCTATCCTATCAAGCACTACATAAACTCCTGGTAAAGAAATTCTCAAGAAAAGCTGAAATATAAATAAACTTCTACCCCCGTGCAATACTCAGCGCCAAACCACCCAACTCTCTCGCAAGCACTCTCATGTACGTTCCACTTTTACATTTTACTTTTAAAGTTAAAATTTTATATTCTTTTTTATTATTTTCAAAAAAATCATTCCATCCTTGTTTTACTTGATCCAATCTAAAATCCCCTTTCATGTTGCATTGGTCAAGTTTATTAAAAATAATATCTTTCAATTCAACTGAGTTATATTTTTTCAAACCCAGATTTTCAATACTATAAATATAGCCACTTTGTTTTCTGTGAATAACTTTTTCGCCTTTCATTGCTTGTTTAATGTGAGGTGACGAATACGTTGGATACTCGTATTCAAATGGACCGATATATTTTTCTAAATCATAAAGAATTTCTTCATTATTTTCACCTTCTATCAAACCCAAAACATCCCCAGTATCAGTTTTCACTCCAAATAAAACTTCTACCCCATACTCTTTATCTTGATTCTGTATATTCTTTTTCTCTTCCATGTCCCCACTCCAAAGCAGATGAATATTTCCCTCAGCCATCGGATCAAGTCGTCCAACAAAAGTAATCTTCGTTTGATCCACTTCATTTAAAAAAGGTCTCACCTCCTCCAACACCTGCACCGGAGTAAATCCCAACTTCTTATATATCAAAATACAGGTCTCTGTTATGATCCTGTATATTGTGTAGGTGTTACCCTTTTGTGGAATATTATTTGTCTGTGTTTTCAATTTCTGCTACTTTCTCCATATCAATATCTTCTGGAGTTGTATCTAATAAATCATTATCTGGTGCCGCAGCTAGGGCCTCTTTTTTAGGAGCACGTACCATTTGCATTTTAAGACGTTTATTAATCTCTTTAACCGCCTTGTCTCTTATATAGTATAGTTTTGCTCTTCTTACTTTAGATCTCTTTACAAGTTCGATCTTATCAATCATTGGTGAATATAGTGGGAATATTCTTTCTACACCGAAACCGTTTGCTGACTTTCTCACAGTTAATGTAGCACCTGCTTCAGTTCCATGCTTTCGTGCCAAGATCATTCCTTCGAAGATCTGTATACGAGTTTTACCTTTTTCTTGAATCTTTTGATGCACTTTAATAGTATCACCCGTTCTTAAATCAAGTGTTTTTCTTGTTGTTTTGTCTAATGTCGATAATGTTATAGCCATAATAGACTAATTATTAACATATTTGCGTTATTAAATCAAGCCTGATGTCGAGCGTTTTTTCTCAGTATTTCTTTATGAAATCTTTATCAGAACTTTAAGGGTGTTTTTGTATTATTATTAGATGACCAATCTATACATTAGCGCAATCAAAAACCTTATTAGATTTTACTATAATATGGAAAAAGGTGATCATGTTGACTATCAAACCGAGCTTCTACAGATAGACTACAGTTACCCACTGTTCATATCCAAACGAGCTTTAAAGCATTTTGTAGAGAGCCGCAAGGCAGAGCTCCAAAAGAAACACATCGAGATTGATGTTTTAGATCGATTGTTTTTGGCAATTGACAGTATTATCCTCGTCTACACCACTAGTGACAAAATAGATTTACAAGATAACAATAGAACAGTATACACAAAATATTCCCGTCACCGAACACAACACAGCATCAGGCTCGTTTTGGAGCAAGTTGGAAACAGACTAGAAATCTGTTCCATACATTTTCAGAAAAACAAAAAACCACCACAAAGGTAGTTTTTTGCAAGACTTAGGATGACGGCACGGCGACCAATTTCTTGATCACGGCTTCATCCATGAGTACCTAATATTGCTATTAAGCCCGCAGCAAGCCGATTTAATTTTCTGTCGTTAAGTCCTGATGTAAAAAGTATATCAAATCTTAGTTTTGTGTCAAATTATCTAGTATCATCGCCATATCATCAGGTATGAACGCTTCAAATACTCTCTCTCTGTGAGCCATATCAATAAAGGTTATTTTGAAGGCATGCAGAGCTTGTCTTTTCAAACCGAGATTATCGTTATGGTTTGGCATATATAACTTGTCTGCCAATATACCATGGTTAATATGCTTCATATGCACCCTGATCTGGTGCGTACGGCCAGTCTTAGGACTAACTGATACATATGCATACTTTACCCCTTTCTTTTCAAATTCGTTCAAAACTTCAAAGTATGTAACAGCTTCTCTTAATTCTCCCCGTGCAAAACGACCACATACATATTTTCTAAAATCTGACTGACTTCTGCCAATAGACTCCTGAATACAGCCTTTTGGTGATTTGAAATGACCATACACAATAGTTCGATATTCTTTCTGTACTTTATGACTTTTGAATTGTTCCTTTATATATGTGTAAAATTCTTGATTCAAAGCAATAATCATTACCCCTGATGTATCTGAGTCTAATCGATGAACAATTCCATGTCGTTCAAATTTATCATCCTTCTCCCCTACATCTTTTGTCTGAGGGTACAATTTTAAAACCTCAGAAGCGACTGATGGTATATCTTCTTTTTTTCTGCCATCACTATGTGTTATCAAACCGGCTGGCTTGTTGATGATAACAAAGTCTTTTTCTTCATGGATAATTTCGATCATTAGGCTCATGGTAGCATACTTGGTAATATTTTCACCTTCGCCTGCGTATATAGGAACAAAGTTAGCATGTATTAATTATTAAAAAAACCATTCATAGTTGAATGGTTTATTTTTTATGAGAATTTTTACCCAAACGTAAACGTAAACGCCTTCAACCCTGCTTTCGGAATCTTTATTTTTAAAATATGTTTTCCATAATCTTTCCCATCAATCAAGGTGTACAATGTCTCACCCTTAATCATAATTTTCTTAACAAACACATCATCTTTATATACTTCTATCTCAACACCATCAGGAGATCCAGCTGTCATATACACATCCTTAGAATCATATTTAAACACAATACCCGCCTCCCCAGTGTTCTCCGCATATTCTGAAGTTATATTCCAAGGACCGTTTAGATATAATTTATTTTCAGCAAGATTATTAACTGGTGTAAAGTTCTGCTTTCCTGGAGTACCCACCTTACCACTTCCTAGATTGATATTTCTTGCAGAGCCAAAATATATCTCTGGACTATTCACATTACCGTTCACTTGATTTTTAAGATCAACTGTATCTTTTGAAAGATCTACCTTTGTACCCAATCGATCTGCTCTTTCTTGAAGTGCATATTGTATTGCTTTTTCTGTTTCCTGATACGCTCCTTCACCAATATGATCATAGATAATATATCCGTCAATATCCACCAGATATTTTCTTGGCCAAAATTGATTACCTAATGCGTTCCAAGTTTGATAATTGTTATCTAGGATAACTGGATATTTTATCTTAAATCCTTCGACCGCATTTTCAACATTTGCTTGAATTTTTTCAAAAGCAAATTCTGGAGTATGTACACCAACAACCTCAAAACCTGTATTGTGATATTTGTCATACCATTCATTTATGTACGGGATAGTCCTTTTACAGTTAATACAACTATATGTCCAAATATCAACTAAGACAACCTTTCCTCTCATTTCTTCCAATGTGATTTTTTTTCCACCAGTATTTATATACCCGTCAGGTGATACGAGTTCTGTTATTTTTTTATACTTCGCATCTTTTTCTACTATAGACAAATATTTTCCAGAAAGATTTGCAGATGAACTTTTTTCATCTTGTGAACCGAGTAACTTTTGCTCTATCTTAGTTACATCAAAGA
>JAYTDF010000068.1:0-5811 GCA_043736035.1 Candidatus Parcubacteria bacterium | reverse complement strand
TTTCATTTATCTATAAAAATACGAGATTACCAAGCCATGTGCGCGAATGCTTTGTTCGCCTCAGCCATCTTGTGTGTGTTCTCTCTTTTCTTCATCGCTTCACCTTCACCTTTCATTGCAGCCAATATTTCGTCTGACAATTTTAAGTGCATAGGCTTTCCTTTTTTGTTACGAGCTGCACCAATGATCCAGTTCATAGCTAAGAAAGTTCTTCTGTCTTGTCTGATCTCATACGGAACCTGATAGTTTGCACCACCAACTCTACGGGAGCGAACCTCAACTTGAGGAGATACATTCTTAATAGCTGTATCGAAAATCTCAATAGGATTTTCATTACCAGTTTTTTCTTTTAACACTTCAAGCATGTCGTACACGACAGTTCTCGCAGTAGATTTTTTACCATCCCACATAACATAGTTAATAAATTTTCCTAATGTTAGTGAATCAAATCGTGGATCAACTCCAGCGATATTTCGGTTTTTTACTTTTCTTCTCATATTTTTATTTTAATTTGTTTAATAATTTATGTTTATAAATTTACCAGATGTTATAAGTTTTATTCCTCGTTTCCGAGTACTCCAACTGGATTTTGGCCCTTTATGGGGTGCCCCCTTGCGGGGTTAGATCTCGTTCAAAGATTATTTTGCTGCTGCAACTTTTGGTCGTTTGTTTCCGTACATAGAACGTCCTTTACGTCTTTTTGCAACGCCGGCACAGTCTAGCTTTCCACGAACCACTGTATATCTAATACCAACATCCTTCACACGACCACCACGTAGTAATACCACTGAGTGCTCTTGTAAGTTATGTCCTTCACCTCCGATATATGCTGTAACTTCGATACCATTTGTAAGTCTCACACGAGCAATCTTACGAACAGCCGAGTTAGGCTTCTTTGGAGTTTTTGTTGTAACTTTAATACATACCCCTCTTTTTTGAGGAGATGTGTAAAAGATTGGTTTGTTTAATATACTGTTAAAACCACGAGTAAGTGCAATAGCTTTACTCTTTTTAACTGCCTTTGAACGATTTCTTTTTACTAATTGATTTAATGTAGGCATGAGCAGTAATGTACTATATTTTAGAGGATTTTGCAAGAAATCTAGTAATTTCATAAAAAATCCCCGCGACACAGATGAGCGTCGTAGGGATTATAGAAATAAAAGCAGATTACCCGATCTTTTGAAGCAACAACGGCATGGTTGTTTCCTTAAGCTCACCATCCTGAACCAGGATAAACCATTCAGATTTTTCATGACTAAGATATACATTTGGATCACCAGGAAACCACTGTTTCAGCTTATCGTAAATTTCCTCGATAGTACCTCGTACAGAACCTTTAATAAATGGAATATTTACTAGATATTTAGTGCTAATTACATCAGGGCTTCTACCGAGCAACCTGTAGAGATCCTCTTTTGCAGCTGTGCCAATCAACCTAATAGGACCTAAAGATTGACGGGAAATGAGTAATACATATACCAAATTTTCAACAAACGTGATTTCTTCCTTGGTCCTATTGAAATTCACAAGGTGTTTACGACCTTTACCAAGTTCAGACTTCCAATATTTATCTTTTTTTTGAATCAGAACAGTTTGTCCCACAAGGTCGCTGAATTTGGGTAGGGTTTGATAAGACTCAGATTCATCCACTTGAAATAGGATGTGAGTTGTCGTGACTCTGAGAACTGTTGCGATTATCCATCCGCATGTTTTCATATTTTAAATTTTTGACTTGGGGAAAAGGCACTTCGCCTGTCCAAATCTGTTTATAGAATATACCTTTTGAAAACTCTGTCAATAAATAATTATTCAGACACACTCCACACCTGTTGCCACATTAATTTCATCAATTGTGCAAACTCTCGACTATACACAACAAACGCATATTTTTCATACCCAGATCCAGCAAATAAAACCTGATCTCCATATATCCAATAACTAATGGACCAATCCATATTTTTAGGTGCAAATCGAATTTGTGTTAATTTTTGTACATTATCATGATTTTTCCATTTGAAAGATTCTGGCACATTTTCCCTATCTGTGTGCTTTTGAACAACTTGCATCAAAATATCATGATTAAATCTTGAGGTTCCATGATGAATCAAAAACTCTTCACCGAGCAAATTTACCATCTCAACCATCGGCCACATCAGATAGGTCTCTTTATACTCTGCAACCCAAGGAGTATCTCTGAAAGCCTGTCTCATACCTTCTACACCATAGTAGAACTTGATCCTCGGGCGAGATAATCCAACCTTTTCGTCTTTTTTATGTAAATTTTTTTGAATATATGAAATGAATGATTTATGGGCAGATTCCAAACTATCTATTTTCTTCTTATATACAGACTCAAGTTGAGTCAAATCTGAAATACCAAAGCTTTTTGAACGTCCTTCCATGTATTCGATTACTATACTTTTTTCGATAAGTTCATTTAAAGAGTCGTATATTGATGATTTTGGGATCTTTAATTCTGAGGAAATGTCGGTTACCGAGAGGTTGTTCTTCTCTATTAGAAGTAAAAGTATGCGTTTTGAGGTGGTTTTTATGTCTAAAACCTCGCATATCTGGTCTATGTTTAAGGGGTTATTTGTCATATAGCTATATTTTACAATATTATTCGCAATTCGTCGAATAGTGTATATTATTATGACATAGATGTATACTGATTGCAAGGTTATATAAGCGATAGTCGCAAACAAACCTTAACACCAAAACAAACAAAACAAATGAATCCAACATTAGGTTCCCCCAAGAAGCCGATCATTATTGATCTTACGACTGTGCCAAATCCTGAGAAGCCAGAATGGTCTAAGGGCAAATTCCTTTCGGGAATGACTCCTGCCAATCTGCTCGAGCTTCCGTTGTCCACGATGATGACCTGGCAACACCCATACCAGGAAACATCAACATTTTCTGGAAGCAATATCCTGAAGGGTTTGGTTTCCCATTATGGATCCAAGCTAATCCATCATTGGGGTCGTGGACTGATGCTCTGCCCGGTCATGGACGACGATGGCATTAATGCCCATTATGGAGTGAAAACTCTGCTGTGGCTGAAAGACAATTGGCTTCGCCTTCCTCCCAGTCAGAAAGACAGTTTGTTTGGCAAAACCATTTATGGTTTGGCCGACATCCAGTTTGATGACGCTCACGGAATGAGCATGCCACATATCACGTTCACGACAGAAGAACCAACCATGGGCTGGTACAGCTTGTCGCACAACCTTGGTCGTAATGACCGATTCCTGATTAACCCCCGAGCAGCAGTGCTCAGAGGTAGACCGGTTGCGGAATTCATTTCGTAACAACAACCATTCCCCTCGGACCATCACGGTCCTTGGGGAATTTTCTTACACCAATCTTGAGGTCACAAATTGTGACTTCAAGTTTTATCCTTATACATCAAAACGAAAACACCCCTCAGGGTGTTTTCACAGTGCTTTTAGGCGATGTACACAGAGCACACTTACCTGTTGAGGCGTATCTAAAAGACTTACCTTGTTTAATATATTATTACAATCCCTTTTTGATGTCAAATTTTGCAAAATAAAAACCCTATATGACATAAGGCTTTTATTTGAAATCACAAATCGTGACCTCAAATTTTCACCATTTTACTTAACCCCCCTCAACACCTTATCAATCTTCGCTGCCACCTTCACAAAATCTTTTTCCGTATAGCCGCGTGTGGTCATCGCAGGAGTTCCAACTCGTATCCCTGATGGATCAAAAGGTGACCTCGTCTCACCAGGTATTGTATTCTTATTGCAAATGATTCCGTTTTTCTCAAGAGCAGCTTCTGCAATCTTTCCTGTCACACCATTGGCCCACGTATCGATCAACAACAAATGAGAGTCAGTTCCACCTGATACAACCCTCCATCCAAGTTTTTTCATTTCTTTGGCAAAGGCTTTTGCATTTTTAATAACTTGCTTTGCATATGCTTTAAACGCTGGAGTATTAGCTTCACCAAGTGCAACTGCAATACCTGCAACATGTGACATATGTGGTCCACCTTGAAGTCCTGGAAACACAGCCTTATCTATTTTCTTATCTATTCCTCTTTCGTCTTTCTTTGAGAAAATTAAAGCACCTCTTGGACCTCGTAATGTTTTATGAGTTGTAGTCGTAACAACATCAGCAAATGGAAATGGTGATGGATATGCTTTTCCTGCAACTAACCCTGCAAGGTGTGACATATCAACCATTAGAAGTGCATCACATGAATCAGCAATCTCTCTAAATTTTTTAAAATCAACAACTCTTGGGTAGGCTGTAAACCCAGCAACAATAATGGTTGGTTTTTCTTTTTGGGCAATTTTTTTTACCGCTTCATAATCGATCACTTCAGTGTCTTTATCAACTTCAAAGTTTACCGGTGTCCAAAATTTTCCAGTTGCGGAAACTTTTTGTCCATGAGTCAAATGCCCTCCTGAAGTTAAACTCATTCCCATAATTTTTCCTGTGCCAACTGGAACATTTGCAAGATACACCGCCATGTTTGCAGGTGAACCTGAGTGTGCCTGACAATTTACATGCCATTCTTTTTCTTTCAGACCAAAAAGTTTTAGAGCTCTTTCTTTACACAAAGTTTCAAGCTTATCAACTTCTTCATTCCCTCCATAGTATCTTGCATATGCATATCCTTCTGCATATTTATTATCAAACACAGATCCAACTGCAGACATCACATCGGCGGATGTAAAGTTTTCAGATGGGATCAAGTTTATAACTTTCTTTTGTCTTTTTGTTTCAGCATCAATGATGGCTTTTACTTGTTTATCTTTCATGGAGGGTATTATAGCATCATATATAACTACGGTTAATACGTAATAGCTAAAAATAAAGTGTTACCCAAGTGAGCATTTTCATAAAGTTTGATTAGGGTTGGTTAGTCCGTGCTTCTTTTGTATATCATAAAGTACCACTTGCAATCTTGCAACCTCTTTTTGAAGTATCATGGGATTATGTTTTGCATACTCTTCTGTCAACTTTGATTTAACTTCAGAAGATATATCTTTCTTTTCAAGGGTTCGACGATAGGGAGTCATTGCAACTTTTTTATATATGTTTTTCCACTTACCGTTAACTTCTATCTTTTCAATAACTCTTCGCGAAGCAATGAAGTGGTTTAGGTATGGGAACAAAACATCATATAGATTGTTCAATGCTTGAACGGTCTCTATGCAGTCTAATCTTTTGTAACCTACATATCTTCGTATGATGTGTCCATTTATTTCCTCAACATGCATGTTGTCATTCTTGTGATATGGTCTGCTTCTACTCATGTGTATATTTTGAGAATCACACCATCCTTTCATATGCCAGTTGATGAACTCTCCACCTGTGTCTGGGTGTATTTCAATCATGGTCCATGGAAGGAGTGATTTGATACCTTCCAAACTCTCCTGTGTTGATATTTGTCCTTTGCGCTGGCAATGGACCATAATGTTGATATATCCACATGATTAAGGGTAAAAGCCATGTTTCCAACGAGAGAATGTCCACAATGCACTACAGTATCAATTTGTCCTGTGCCTGTTGGTTTGGTATTCCAGTCTCCGTGAAATATGGGTATGATGTGTTTGATTTGAGATGGTGATGTTGATGATATTCCTCTTCCTTTCCTCTTAACTCTTTGAGAGTTTACGATTCTGTTTTTCATCGTTGCCACGCTCATATGTAATACTTTTTGTGTTACATCATTTGTATGTTTCCACATCTTTTCTTTTTTCAATATTTCTATATATTCTGCAACCATTGGGTGAAGTAATTCTCCACATGCCTCATTTCCAATTTCCC
>JAYTDF010000067.1:0-3193 GCA_043736035.1 Candidatus Parcubacteria bacterium | reverse complement strand
TATATATATGAAAAAAGGATATAAAGAAAACATAGAAAAATTAACTATAGATAATAAAAATTTTAGAAAGGTTCTGTATACCGGATCTCATATGCAACTTGTACTTATGAGTTTAAAACCCTTGGAAGATATTGGACTCGAAGTTCATGAGGAGAATGATCAATTTTTTCGTTTCGAAAAAGGGAATGGAAAAGTTGTTGTTGGAGAAACTGAGTATCTCGTTTCAGACGGTGACGCAGTTATTGTTCCTGCCGGAGTACAGCACAATGTAATGAACACATCAGAAGATGAGGATTTGAAAATGTATACTATATATTCTCCAGCACATCATAAAGAAGCTATTGTTCGTTTTACCAAAAAAGATGCTTTTGAAAATGATGAGGAGTTTGATGGGGTTAAAACTGAGAATTGATATTAAATTATTGTTGCATGGATGCAAAAAGAATAATACAATTAATGAGTGCATTATTAATTAAATAAATAACATAAAACTATGAATTCATCATATACTTCTGCATCAACTAAACCAATATATCATGCAACACAAATTGTTTGGTATATTCTAGGAATAATAGAAATCTTATTGGCTTTTAGGTTTGTATTAAAGTTATTGGGTGCAAACTCAAGTGCAGGCTTCACAAGTTTTGTTTACGGAGTAACATATGTATTCGCTGAACCTTTTAGAGCTGTATTTAGAAATAATACAATAGTTCCAGGAAGTGTATTTGAATGGACAACTTTGTTAGCAATGGTGGTATATTGGGTTATTGCTATTGGTATTATTAAAATGTTTTTAATGGGAAAAACAGTTTCTACTCCAGAAGCTGCAGTAAAATTAGATCAGCAGGAAAAAACACAATAGTGTGAATCTTTAATTAGTTCGTCACTTACAGTAAAAAGAAAAAAAATACCTCCAACTACGTCGTTAATTGAAAAAACAACCTCGCCGAGAAACTCGGAGAGGCTATGATATTTAATGTATTGAAATGAAGTGATTATCTCTGGCGACGACGAATAGTAAGGAATCCAATAGTACTGAGTGCAAGCGCCAAACTACTACTTGGTTCAGGTACAACGGTAAGTGTTGACACTGTTTGTGCTATTGGATTAGTAAATCCAACATCTGAAACATTGTACGCTGTCAATGCAACATTGTATTGACCTGCGTCTGGTGTTGGGTTTCCTGGAATAGTCAGCCAAAAGCTTCTTTGCGAGTTTTGTGCCACGGTGTTGGTTGTAGCGTATGTACTCCACAATCCTTCGAGGCCTGCACCGTTTGCTGTAGCAGATGTTCCAAATGAATTGTCTGGGTACATGGAGGTAACGTCGATAGTGGTCCATGTTTGTGACAGTGAAGCATTCCTATCCACTGATAGTATGAACTTGTATCCACTAAGTGGTGCTGAGCCGGAACTGACTGTAAAGTCAAGGTTAACATTGACACCGACTGTGAAGGTTGTACCTCCAAGACCGTCAGTCGTTCCGAAGTTTAGGGTGCTACGTTCTTTGAAGCGTACTCCGACAGTTATGTCATCAACACTGGATGTTACCCAGGAATTGTTGGGGTTGCCTCCACCATAAATCGCAGTGATATTGGCGTTGTTGTTTACTGTTCCGATAGGGGCTGTTAATGCAGCATGTGCTGTACCAAAGCCTAGGATACTGGCGATAGCCAGATTTTTTGAGGGGGATAATGCTTTCATTTTTATTATATGTTTTGTTCTGTACTCACTTACGTAGCGAGTTAGGATAGTATAACATAAAATATTAAAAAAATCAAAATTTCTAGTTGATACAAGTTACCTTTTTACAGAACTTTTAGGTTGGGGTGTTAATGCACTTAATATACTCAATTTGCATTTTTTGCAAGTGTTGTTGGCAATAGGTTCGCACTTGCCACAAGATAATGAAAAATACTCTTGCGAATTAAGGTGATTTTCTTGGCTCCGCGTATGGGCGACATGTTTTGATTTATCAAAACAGAAGCACCCTTGTGGTGAGGATGTTCGAACTCGCCATAAGATAAATAGAAAATACCCTTGCAAAACAAGGATATTTCTACTTTGCTCCGCGCATGGGAGGATGTTCGGAATTGTTTGAGATAAAAGAAAAACCCTAGGCATGAACGCTTCGGGTGTTTTAGGTTATCGATCCAGTTTTACAGCTGCTCAAGTTGGGCAACACGGCCTTGCCAGAAGTCGAGTTGTTTTTTTGCTTCAGCAAGACCTGTTGCGACGACCTTTTCGTGCAGTCGGTAATGGTCACCCTCTCGGACAACGAGCCCTGGGTAACCTCTTTCAAGGATGTTGCCCCACAAGATGCTGTCTCCAGCGCGGTTGGGGTTGAATTCAAGAAGTTGTTCCTTTGTTGGACTTGGAAGTTTGGTTGCTAAGAATACAGAAATTATGTCATTATCGTTTAAGCCACCCATATTTTTGTTTTTTTGGTTTACTACACTCTTCAACATAAAAAGTGCTATCTATATAATAGCACTTTTACAAGTATTTGTCAACACATGCTCCGTGCATGGGAGGATGTTCGGAATTTATTACTTACTTGAAACTTTAAATTTATCTATATCCATTTCAGAAAAAGTTCTTGTCGTTGAACATTCTTTTATCATACCTAAAGACAATCTATCTCCAAAGCTTATATACTCCACTTTTTTATTTTTAGCATTTTTAACATATTTGATTGCTGGAATTAAATCTGTATCAGAGGAAATTATTATAGCTGTATCATATAAATCATCAGCAGCACCAATAACCAAGTCAATAGCTATTTTAACATCCACACCTTTTTCTCGTATTTTTCCTGCATCATACATCATTTTACCGTGTTTTATTTCAAAACCATCAGTTCTTAATCCTTCGAGAAATTTTTGTTGACTTTTTACCATTTTCTCACCCTTATCAGTTTTATCATAGTTCTTAACTGTTCCTATGTAATATCTTTTTGACACTAATTTTCTATCTCCGGAGATGTGATTAATGAATTCTGAATAACTAAACTTAGAAATACCATCTAATGCATTGATTGATTTTAATGCTCTATATGTATTTGCGCCATCTATGTATATAGCAATTCTTTCATTTCGGCATAATACCCAAAAACCACGGCTTTTTCAGGTCATTAAACATAAAAATACCATTACTAGTCAATGGTATTTTTCATTTATGTATGATAAAAGTTA
>JAYTDF010000066.1:0-3260 GCA_043736035.1 Candidatus Parcubacteria bacterium | reverse complement strand
GTAATCGATGCTGGAACATCAATACCAAATGAAAGTACATCAAATCCACGAATCAGAAGTTCAAATCAAAATGTTGTAGACTGTACAAATACTGGATGTATTGCACGAAAACCTGGAACTGCTACAGTTACTGTATCGTTTCCACCTATAGCCCAGACATCTGCGTTTCCTTTTTCCTTAAATCAAGGAGGTGTTGGTGATCCAATGGGCTATGGAAAAGTTACAACAAAAATACAAGAATTAAGACTCGACAGATCTACCGGCAAAACTTCACCTATCACAGATAGTAATGGTAAAATACTAGGTCTATATAGGGTTGCAACATCATATGAGCTTGGTAGTATAGAGTATCAAGTAACTGTTCCTCCTGATCCAAATTTACCTCATGTTGTTGCCTGTACTGGTATAAGTAACATATCCAAAAATGGAGGGACAGCAAATTGGAATTATTATGATATAAACAGAGACTTACAATCAAATTATGTAGTTCAGGTTTCTACAGACCCAAGTTTTATTAATGGTATTGTAAAATCTATAACGGCACCTGCAAATACTAATGTGTCAGCAGTTCGAAACACAGTGTTGTCAGGATTGAATTCAAATACAAAATATTATGTAAGAGTAAGAGCATACAACAGTACAAACGGCTGGAGTGCCTACAGTTCATGTGGTTCAGGTTTTACTACAGCAACTGATACAACTATTCCACCAAATTGTTTTTGTGACAAAAGAGATCAAGTCTGTTCATATTCAAATTCAACTTCAACTCAAAAAGATGCACCTGTCTGTTATTTTTCATCCGCATGCACTGTAACCTCTGATCAGAATGATGTTACTTTCAGAGTACTACCTATAAATAGTTTGGGAAATGTAAACTATCAACATGAGTCTACTAGTACAGATAGAAGTAGGGGTGTGACATATGTTTACACAACTCCAAAAACATCAGGTACTCAGTCTGTAAATTTTTTACTTACAGATACATATGACAATAAGACATCAAGCTCAATGTGTTCTATCGACAATCCTCCGATAGATACTCCTCCAGAGGTAACTCCAACTTCTACTTCAACCTCTACCTCAACTCCAAAAATAGTTTTAACAAAGATTCCTAGTGTCGTATTGAATAAAGGTGGGTCATGTACAATCAACTGGGCAATAACAAATATACCTGAAGATACAATTTGTACACTATCTGGAGTGGGTGTAAATCCTCCTTCAAATGTTATGCCTATAATTCAAAATAATGGCTTTAAAAAAATTGATACAATTTATGTAAATCAAAAATATGTACTAAAATGTGCGGGACCAAGTTTAAATCCTGAGATTAGTAAATCAGTGATTTGTCGGGTAAATCCTGATATATCAGAAAATTAGTTTTTGATACTTAGGTTTAATCTTGTATTAATTAAAATATTGAGTGACTAAAAAATAAATATACTATGATAAATACATTTCTGACAGCGATTGCGGTGTATGTGCGGGGACCGGATACGACACATCACTTTGTATTGGCACTTATCATAGGTATTTCTGCAGGAACATATTCATCGATTTTCATAGGATCAAACCTTTTGGTGACTATGGCTGGGTGGGGGAAGAAGGTTTCTGAAAAATAAATTTAGGTGACGTTTATAGGGTGTGCAATTTTGGAAAATGTGAAAACCTCAGAGAAATCCAAGGTTTTTTGATGTTCCATTGACTTTGTTGTATAATATGTGCTATAATATATACATATAAGGTTAAGTAGCCTTATTTTCCAACAACCAAAGCACACCAACACAATGAAAACGAAATTCATCAAGCTCTTATTGGGAGCCACTATCGCTATGTTCCTTGTCAGTTTCAATATTGACGATGATATTGAAAAACCTGATCGTTCGGTCATCATACCCCCACCATCTTTCAAAAGCGGAAACCGCAGCTGGGATTCCGACCTCACTCTGTCTCAGGTCGAACAATTGACTCGCATCAAACCGGCCGCCGGCATCGACGAGTCTTGGGTCTCTTGGCTTCAGACCAGCCTTTGCGGGTTGGTCCTCGAGCCAAAGACCTACGACAATGATGGAAGGGTGATGGTTGCATACGGCCTTATGGGCAATGGCAATCATTATTCGGACTTGATGAATGAAAGCCAAGTTCAACGCAGCAAGATCATCAAGGCCTATGTCGCTAAAGGTATGTCCAAAGATGCTGCCGAGAAAGCATCGCCAAACTATTGGCAAATGCTGATCGGTAGCCAGTTCGGTACGAAAGAACAGAAGGATAATTTCCTCAGCTGGTGTATGGAAAATTCGAGGTATATCCTCTGGACTTTGTCCAAGGAAGAGGCTCGTATCTACACCATGGAGATGTGGGCGGCACACGACTCAGTCAACCGACCCGATTGGTTGGAAAAGGAAAAATCCTACTACAACCAACTTGAGTCGAAAGACAAGGTCCGAGACTTCACGTTATCTGGACCAGATGGTAAAACCGAAGGTCGGAAACTCGTTTGTTTCATCTACCGCCGTTGTCTCGACGGGAGCACTACTCCTGAAGAAGCTGTGGTCTATATGAAAAAAATGATTCAGTTCTTCGAAAAGGAGGCAGCGTCACACTAACAAGCAACGTTTTCTCTGCCCGGCACCGCATTCCAGCGGTTGCCGGGTATTTATTTTGCATAATATATACTATCATAACCATATCCCCGACAACGTCGTCTCGGATTACCTTAAACCCTATGAAAACTATTAAGAGAATTGTAAAATATCTATTAGTCATCTTCATGTTTGGGACTATGAGTTTTGTTGTAATCAAAGGAAAGAGTCCTGTGCAAGTGAATTATTACAAGAACCGTCTTCAGCCTACTATCGGTGTGTATTACGAAGTGGTTTCAATCTCCGGTTACAAAGATCCTTCATTTTTTATGATCGTCAATGAACTTCGGTTTGAGAAAGTGTATGACGATTTGGTTGTAATACCCAAAAGGATGCGAGAGATCGAATTGCCATTCAAAAACCAAATCGGCAGGACTGGAAAATATCTCACATTGATCACTATTGATGGGGTGCTCACTGTTAAAAACTTTTCCGATCTCAAGGAACTTCGTGCGTACAAAAAGCTCTGATTCTCAATTCCTGGCACCGCCTTACCTGTGGTTGTCGGGATTTTTCTTATCACCTAAACCACCCATATTTTGCTATAATAATCCCATGCCTTCAAAACCACTAAAGCAAAAAACCCTACTCCTCCTCGACTCTCACGCTATCATTCATCGT
>JAYTDF010000065.1:0-6649 GCA_043736035.1 Candidatus Parcubacteria bacterium | reverse complement strand
GATTTTTTGAATATTTAACCTCAATAGCGTACAAATCATTACCTTTCTCGACAATGAAATCGATCTCTTTATGATCTTTTGTTCTCCAATGTCTTATCTCTATTATATGTATCTCTTTTAATATTCTCCATATAATATTTTGAAAAATAAAACCATCTTTTTCATTTTTCTTGATTCCAAAATTACCCAAACAATAATTTAATAACCCTATGTCAATAAAATATATGACAGGCATTTTTACAATCTCATTTATTTTATTATTTGAAAATGGCAAAACCCTTTCCAAAATATGTGTTTCCTCCAAATATCTAATATAATTTTTTATAGTTATGGAAGACATTCTTGTTGACTGAGACAATTTTTCATACGAGAACACATTCGCATTGTAAACCGCTAATGCTTTTATAAGATTTCTCATATCATCCAGTTTTTCATATTTTATAAATGACAAAGCATCCTTGTGTAAAAAACTCTCGACAATTTCATTTATTTGCAAATACTTTTCTTCATTAGTACTAGATAATACAACTCGAGGATATCCTCCATATTTTAAATATTCTTCAATCAAAACTTCCTCAAGGACAGTGTCAAATTGATGCAAATCTTTTAAATTGGAATATCTGTAATCAGACTTGTATAACGCAAATTCTTCGAATGATAGAGGGTAGATAACGAACAATCTTTTTCTGCCTGCCAATGATTCATGTGTCCGCTCTTTCAGCTCAATACTTCCTGATCCTGATATTATAAACTTGTAAGGCAAATTCATGTCATACAAACCTTTCAAAAAAGCTCCGGCATTTTCTTTTTTCTGAAATTCATCAATAAAAACATACCCAAAGTCTGTGAATTGATTTTTTAAATAAGCTAGAAAATTTTCCTGAGAAGACACTGTTTCCATATCTCTTTCAACATCTAGATTCAAGTAGATATACATAAAACCATCCTTTTCTAAATCCATAGCCAAAGCTTTCATTATTGTAGTTTTTCCAGCCTGTCTTGGTCCGATAAGCATAGTTATTTCTTTTTCTTTAAGATGAACTCCTATCTGGTCATATATTTTACGCTTTATTTTCATGGTTATAATGATAACATAAACTATTTCTATAGTCTACTTACGTAAAAGTTTAACTATTTCTATAGTGCACTTACGTAAAAGTTAGAATATGTATTTTACCCATACAGCATAAGCCTATAAAACCATACCAAATACAGCCTTTATTATCCCATCTTCTCCATGGAAACTCATATAAAAAATAAGACCATCCAAGGAAAGGATGGTTTATTTTATTATATTCGTTTTGTGGTTCTACCCCATCTTGTTCATAACAGCCTCCACATGCTTAAGCAATGAATGCGTATACCCACCCTCATTGTCATACCAGGCTAGCACTTTCACCAAGTTCCCATCAGCAACTCGCGTCATTGAAAGATCTGCAATAGATGCGTGAGGATTTCCAACTATGTCATGTGACACTAGTTGTTCTCTCGTTGTTGTAAATATTCCTTTCCACTTTGCGTCTAACGCCGCTTCTTCCAATATACTATTCACCTCTTCTTTTGTCGTCATTTTCTTAGAAATAAATGTAATGTCTGCAATAGATCCAGTCACCACAGGAACACGCACTGCAATACCATCAAACTTACCTTCAAGATCTGTGATCACTTTTGCAACAGCAATGGCTGCACCAGTTGATGATGGTGCCATGTTGTTGGGCGCTGATCTCCCCTCTCTCCAATCTTTTTTATTTGGACCGTCAACAAGCGACTGGCTGGCAGTGTAGGCATGAGTCGTGTTTAACAACGCTTTTTCTATACCAAGTGTTTTATTTAAAATATCAATTACTGGAGATGAAGCATTTGTTGTACATGATGCATTTGATGTAATCAAGATACTTGTGTCATTTAATACATCTTCATTTATACCCATCAAAACTGTTGCACCTTTTACATCTGACTCTTCATCTTTTGCGGGAGCTGATAGTACAACTCGTTTTGCGCCAGCTGTTATATGTGCATTTGCCTTAGAGAAACTTGTAAAAAATCCAGTTGATTCAAGTACAACATCTACCTGTAAATCTTTCCATGGTAATAATGCGGGATCTTTTTCTGATAAATATTTTACCTTTTGTCCATTAACAATTAGATTTGAACCTTCTTTGTCAACTTGTATGTCAAGTTTGCTTTGACCATATGCTGTATCATATTTCATAAGGTAAGCTATATTTTCGATATCAGCCAAATCATTGATAGCCACTATGTTTATATTTTTATTTTCTACAGCAAGTTTTAAGAATGCGCGGCCGATTCTTCCTGCTCCGTTTATTGCGATGTTTTTCATGGGGTTTATTTTAGCATATTTTTGAGAAATTTTTTATGTCGGAAAAATGGGCTTTTGTGGTCTAGGTAAAGTGCGAGAAATTACTTTATCTTTTCTTCAAGTTTCCTTTATGATGTTTGTGGGAAAATGTATTGATGGAATATACCGAAATCCAAGAAATCATAGAAAAAGCTAAATCAGAGTACAAAATTATTGGGAAGGTTTTTTGTCCGTATTTTGATAATTATGCACACCTTACACTGAAAGGCTTTAATCATCTTATAGGCAACAGATTTGGAAAAAGAGATGATAAAGTTATATTTGAACGATTGAATTCAATCAAATACATCCATCAAATAATATCAAAATCAGGAACTTTACAAGAATATGAAAACAGTGGCACCCAGTATTTTGGATTTATAGCAATAGTTCGTAGAAAAAAGTATAAGGTTGTTGTTTTAAAAGATAATGATCTTTATAAATTTATTTCAATAATTCCACAATACAGAACTGGAACCAAAGGAAGATGATATAAACCAAAAGATCCGCCTTTAAGACAGATCTTTTATTTTGCGCCTCCATTGGAGCTTGTGAACTCGATGGTCCACAGTATATGTTCGATTTCGGCCTGGAAGCTTCGTAGCCAATAGGGACTAAAAAATCCACGAACATGTATGTATAATATTACAAGGTAAAAGATTTTGCAAGTTCTTCTAAAAAAATGCAAGTGTAAATCAAATCAATAATCATAAAGATGGCTTATTGATACACCTCTGCCTTTCAGCTCTTTATAGACATTAAACAAATCACGAACCGATATCTGTGCCGAAACCCTATCTTGCAACAGAGGGTGACCATTTGCAAACCCAACTGTTTCCTTATTTCTAAAAAGCTCTTTGCTAACCTTGAGCGGTACCCCATTTTCCTCATCAACATAGGAAATTGTAATTTCATCATTGCCTGCAATTTGCACAATCTCCGGATTTTTACCCTCCGCAAAGGCTTTCTCAAATCGCTCCAATATTTTTTTAGTAAATGGATGATAATGAGGTGCTGAAATTAATTCATAACTTTCTCCTTCCTTGATCACCGCTGAGATAATATCATCTTGTACTCCGAACTTACTGTGTGTTGCAGCACTTATTATTGAAGAATATACATGTTTGAACTTCAATTCAAATCCCAAAAACTTCTGTCTTTCAAACCTTCGTATATTTTGCCCTATCGTATGTTTTGTTCTTAGACCTTTCAAATCACGCAATTCTTTATAATAGTTGTTGTATGGAAAATCATACCAAGGATAGTCATAGATAAATTTTTCATAGTCCCGAGCAACCTTGGCTGCAAAAATGTCTTCCTCGACTTGTGTATTTCCGGAAATCATCTCAGTCCATACTCCAATAGAATTTTCATATATAAACTTAGCGCTATTTTCAAAAGTAAAACTGCAGCCAATTATATTTAACACAAGTCGATAATCGCTATTTTTATTTTTAGTCCCCGTTGCAAGCTTCACCACTTTATCATACTGGTTCCAGTATTCCTTGATCGCATAGATATAATCAAATTTTGAAGGCAGGGTATCCCGTAGCACGTTTGCATATTCCCCAGCAGAATAAACGATATACCATTCGGGTATTGACAAGTACATTGTGTCTGACGGTCTCACGTATTCAACAACGTCAGCTGAAACCCTATTTGCATCTGAATCTGTCTTTAACTCTGCCATTTGTTCTGGATTATAGTACTTATCCCATAAATTATTTGTAAATTTATTTGTTGGATCATATTTCTTTTTTAATTCAAAAAAATCGGGCGCATTCGGATAGGCTCGCAAAAATTGCGATTTGGTAGCTTGCGGCTGGTATGGCAGGTAATAACTTCCACCCACAAGCAAGATTTGATCAACCATCTCGCGTGTCCATCGCCCAACCTGATCTTTTGATTTCTCGTCCGTTCCCTGTTTATAATAAATCACAAACGCAAACACCTCACTCTTGGCCCAAGCCATCATCGTTCCTGGATCTTGCTTTGCATGACGAATGGAAACATTTAAAATATTTACATCATTCTTGATAAAAACCTCTTTCATTTTTGGATAAAATTCATTGAATTTTTCAACGGGAATAAAATATTCTTGAAGCACATATGTTGTTTTTGATCTGTCTTTTGGCTCAAGCTCAGCAACGTCATAACTAGCTTCATAATTTCTTGTATGCACGGCCGAGTTGCCATATACAAAGTATGGCTCAAGAATGTACTGTCGAATCTTTTTTCCAAACGGCCACTCACTCATAATAGTCCAGGCAATTTTTTCAAAAATATAATCCTGCTTTCTTGGCACCAATCTACTTTCTGTTGTTACAGGCTTATCTGTAACATTCCAACTCACCGCACTGATAGTATCCATATCCATGGGATAGATGTCTCCATTATGAAAAATAGTGCTCGTTGAGTTTCGTATATTGTTGAAAAAATAATCCTTATACTCGCTCGTCGGCATCGTAATGCGAGTTCTTTCAACGTTTACGTTATCAGCCAATGCTAAAGTTGCCTCTGTAATCACCCCAACGCCCCCCAATCCGCCGATGGCAGAGTAAAATATATCCTTATGTATTTCAGGCGTAGCTTCGACGATCTGTCCATTTGCAAGTACTACTTTTATTTTCTTCACACTCATCACCAGCGGTCCGAGACCAACATAGCGACCGTGCACATTTACTGACAAGGATCCCCCGACAGTAAAGTTAGAGTAGGTCTGCATGATTTGAATGGATAGATTATATTGATCAATATAATCCTGTATATCTCTCCACCGAATTCCAGTTTGAACCGTTATCTCCTTTGTCGTGGTTGAGAGGCTGATAATCTTGTTAAATTCTCTCATATCAATCTGGACAGCGTTGGAACTGGCAGTTTGTCCTCCCATCGAATATCTTCCGCCACCGATCGAAACACGGTTATGCGTTAATATGGCTTGGCGGATTTCCTCGTCAGTATGCGGAACAATAACGCCTTTGGTCTGTATTGGATATAGTCCAGTAATGTCAGTTACGACGCCTTTTGAGTTATCCTGATTTTCATGAGAAAGTTTTAAGCTTTTAAAATTATAAAAAAATGAGGTAATCCAAATAATCAAACAGATTACTGACACGACCAATATGGCAAGTGTGGATTTAAGAAGTATTGGGGCTATTTTTTTAATTCGAGAAACAGCTTTTTTCTTCATGTTATTTTAATTCAACTTGTTTTATTGACATGAGTATTCCAAATGCAGACAAGATGCTAATTCCAATATGGGGTCCGTTGAGCATCAAATTATCTATCAAAGGCTGATGGGTCGCAAATCCATTTAAAACATAAAACGCAGCATCCAGTGTGTAATAGCCGCCAAAAAGCATCAAAAAATAAACTCGCATGCGGTATCCCTTAAACAATACAAAGAATCCCACAAGCCCGGAAACCAAGTGCGTAATATCATCCAGAAGTGAAATTTTAAACAAACCGAACATCAAGTATTCAGCTTCTCCACCTGCATTTGAACTCAAGACCATCACTCCGGGATATTGTTCTATGAGCACGATGCCGACAAACAGACAGGATAAAAATAAAACAATATATTTTGTGATTTTCATAAAATTAATTGTATCACTCGGTGATTGATTTTAATAGAGCCGAATCAAATTGTTGATAATCTTCTATCATGGGAATGTGTCCAACATTTTCCAATACATATAGTTTTGCTGTTGGAATATATTTCACAAGATCATGCCCCAAAGTTACAGGAGTCAAAGTATCTTCCTTGCCCCAAATAATGCGCATAGGCATTTTCAGTTTTGAATATTCTTCCCCCTTCGTACTTTTATATTCCAATGGGTCGATTATGTAATCCCGCAACCATAATGCAAATTTTTTGCTCGTACCCCTCACTCCAAATGATTGCATGTAGATGTCTGTCAAATCATTATCAATATTTTGCTTTTGAAATACAAAACCCTGCAACCTATTTTTTATAGCCGGACGAATATGAATCACTGATCCAAGCAAAGATCCGGCGATAAATAAGTGATCGGTCACGAAGCCAGTCTTAACTACCTTGGATTCTCCAACATTCAGAACACCATCTATGATAACAAACTTTTTTACCCCCTCTTGATTTTGCATTACTGCCTCAGCGGTTACGCCGGCACCATACGAATGGGCCACGAAGATCACAGTGTCAAGATGTTTTACTTCTCTAAACCCATTGATTCGTTCAGCCTGTTTATCTCTTAGGAATACATCACCGTCAAGCTTTGCGGTTGAATAGCCGAAGGGTGGAACGTCTAT
>JAYTDF010000064.1:0-4888 GCA_043736035.1 Candidatus Parcubacteria bacterium | reverse complement strand
TTTAAAAAAGATGAAAGAAGATCCATTGCCCTTGGGATTGCGATTGAGATTCCTGAAGGTTATGTGGGAATACTTTTTGATAAAAGCGGTTTGTCACATAAACATGGATTGAAAAGTTATGGAGGGATTATTGATTCGGGATATAGAGGAGAAATACATGTTGGAATGATGAATTTATCAGATACTGATTATGAATTTAAAGCAGGGGATAAAATTATACAGATACTGATTATGCCTGTGCTGAAAGCAGAGGTTGTAGAGTGTGAAGAATTAACTGAGTCCGATAGGGGTGAGGGTGCTTTTGGTAGTAGTGGGAATAAATAATTCAGAATATAAAAAAGTTGTGTTAATATAAAAAATAAGTATTCTTAAAAAAGTAAGCAACAAAAATATGAAAAAAATATACATAATAGAAGGTATAGATGGTTGTGGTAAAGACTTTGTAAAAGATTGTCTGGTTAAATTGTTCGATGAAAAAAGTGAAACCGTATCAGTATTTCGTGAACCAGATGGACATTTTAGAAGTATATTGAAAGATTCAGTTGGAAAATTGCCTATGATGGACGAGTATATGACTATGTGGATAGGAAGATTTGTTCTTTGGCTAAATCAGATCGTACCTGACAAAACTCATGATCATGTTATTATCAACAGGTCATATCCTTCAACTTATGCATATCAGATCGAGGGTCGTGGTTTAGGTGAATATCGCCAGTCATTCTTTTTCTGGAAAAAGCAACTTTTGTCTATGGTTCAAGAATCAGGGGTAGAGGTTCACCATATATACCTTAGAACAGATGTAAAAGTCTCTCTTGAAAGAATAGGTAAGCGAGCTGGAGGTGAACTTGAACATTTTGAGGAAGAAACTTTTTTGAAGAGAACTAAAAGTGGCTATGATTTGTTTTATGGCGATAAGGGTAATTTTGCAATTAACGAGCATGTTCATGTCATAGATGCTAATCAGGGTAAGGATGATGTTTTTGCACAGGTTAGAGGAGCTTTGGGTTTGTAGTATTAAAAATTATAAAAGCCGGTCTAGGTAAGGGCTGGCTTTTTACATTTTATTTCAATAGTATAAATTTTGTGTTCTAGATATATTTTTAATGTCAAAAAATTTAGATAAATAAGACTTTGTTGTATACTATCTTTCGTACACAATTATATTGTGTACGTGGGGGAGTGACTGAGAGGTTTAAGGTAACCAGCTTATACCTGGCCAGGGTCTTGAAACGGTCCTCAGGGGTTCGAATCCCCTCTCCTCCGCTATGATATGTGGCTCTAGTATCAAAAAATGTGTAGCATTTTTGGGATTCGAAAAGCTTTGTACGACATATTTTGATTTATCAAAATAGCAAAGGTGTACCGAACATGTAATGTTTGAATAAGCATACAACTGTTTGACAACTGGCAAAGAGATAGGGTACAATAAGTATACCGTTTCAAGGTCCTGGTTTCGTAAGCTAATTGCTGAAAAAATCAGTAGCATAGTATCTTTCTTTGAGGTTTAAGGAGTTGATCCTTGTTTCCTCAATATCAACCCAAGTCATTATCGACTCGGACAAGGATATTATAAACAAAGCTCTCTGTAAAAGGAGAGTTTTGTTTTGTATCTATATAATTCCAATTCATCACCTTTTTTGCTATATTAAATCTATATGTTACAAACTGCAGACCTCATCAAAACTCATTGTATTTCATTCCTTAAAACGAATACTATCAGTGAGGAAGATATAGAGAAAATAAAATTCGTAGTCGATATAAACAAAGATATCGATAGGGGGGATCTTTATACTAACTTTGCCTTGGTTACATCAAAACTATTCAATCAAAACCCGATAGTGATTGCTATCAATTTGGCAGAATATTTGCACCAGCAGCTTGATAAATCTATTTTCAAAAAAGTAGAAGCTGCTGATACTTATGTAAACTTTTATTTGGTTGATACGTTTGAGATGCCAAAAGATAATACTATTTCACACCCTGATTTTACCGGTAAAAAAATAGCCTACGAATACACTGATCCTAACCCAATGAAAGAATTTCATATTGGGCATCTTATGTCTAACACTATTGGTGAAGCGATCTCACGTTTAGGCGAGCTTGCTGGTGCTGATGTAAAACGATATTCATACCAAGGTGACACAGGACGTCACTTGGCTGTAACCATGTGGGGTTTGCGTTTTATGGAAAATCCATGGCCTGATGCAGAAGGTATTACCATAACTGAAAAAGTAAGGTTCTTGGGACAAGCCTATGTGATTGGAAATAAAAAAATGACTGAAGCTAAAGAAGAAGGAGGGGAGGAATGTTCTCGTGTTATGACAGAAATAGAAACTATGAATCAAAAGATTTATGACAGGTCAGATGAAGAGGTGAATATATTATATGATCAAGGGAAAGAATGGTCACTGGAAAAATTTGAAGAGTTGTATGCAATACTAGGAACAAAGTTTGATCATTATTTTTTTGAGAGTCAGACTGCACCGATTGGTAAAAAGATTGTTGAAGAAAATCTTCATGCTACATCAAGTATATTTGTTAAAGGTGAAAATGATGCAACTATATTTGAAGGAGAGGCGTATGGATTGCATACTCGGGTATTTATAAATAGTAAAGGGCTTCCAACATATGAAGCTAAAGAGATAGGTTTAGCTAAAGTGAAATATGATGTATGGCAATATGATAAAAGTATTGTACTTACAGCAAATGAGCAAAATGAAGTATTTAAAGTTACCAATAAAGCAATTACACTCTTAATGCCGGAGATTGGTTCAAAGATGGAGCATTTGGGGCATGGCATGATGCAATTCGTGGGAGCAAAGATGAGCTCACGAACTGGAAAGATTTTGGCCGGGGATGAATTGGTTGAAGACATGATGGAATCATCATATGAGAAAATGGCAGAACGAGACATGTCAGAGCAGGAAAAAAGATCTGTTGCAAAAGATGTTGCTGTTGCTGCCATCAAATTTTCTATACTCAAACAAAACTTTAGAAAAAATATTATCTTTGATAAAGAGAAGGCACTATCACTCGAAGGGGATTCTGGGCCATACATACAATATGCTATTGTACGTATAAATTCTATAGAGAAAAAGACTGTAGGATTAGATTTTTCTGAAACTAAACAGGAGATGACTCCAGAGGCACAAAATCTAAATAGAACATTGTGGAGATATAATCACATGTGTTACAAAGCGATTGATGAATTTGCACCACAATATATTGCACAGTATCTGATTGATCTTGCTTCGAAGTTCAATGGTTTTTATAGTAAGAATAAGATCATAGAGGATGAGAAGGTTCATAAAGAATTGTTGGAGTTGTGCGTGAAGACGAGGGAAGTATTGACACAAGGATTGACAACGCTCGGGATTAGGGTGGTGGAGAGAATGTAGAATTTAAATTGTCAGAGCAAAATCTTTTGCTGTCATGACTGTTATTTTTAATCCTTTATATAAATACTCACCTATATCGTTGCGAGTTACAATAATATATTCCTGTATATTAAGCTCTTTTGACGCATCGTACAGAGCCCTCATTTCTCTTTCTCTTGTTACTATGTCTGTAATACTAAAACAAACCTGTACAGCTTTTATAATCACTTCTTGTTTTTTAAGTAAAAAATCTATTTCATAATTATTTTTTGTTTTAAAATAAAAAAGGTTTTTATTTGGTCTATATCCATTTTTAATAATTTCTGTAAAGATAAAGTTTTCAAACTTTTTTGCCTCCATATCAGAGAGTACTACACTTTGTTTTATGAAACGGTTGTCAACTAGGTATGATTTTTTGTTTGATTTGTATTGTAAACTAATTTTTGTTTTAAAAGGAAATAAATCAACACATAGATACGTGTCATATATGTATTGCATATATTTTCTTACTGTTATTTCACTTTTTAAACTAAGTGATTCTTTAATTTTTTTATAACTATAGATGTTAGACACATTGGTACTCAGTATTGCATATAAGCTTTTAATAATATCAGGATTTCGTATCTTATATCTACTCACAATATCTTTGTACAAAATAGAATCTTCCAAACTTTCTATGTATGAATTTGGTTCATAATTATTTAACAAGATATCTGGAAAACCACCAAGCTCATAAAATCTTTTAAAATCATCATTTGCATACTCTTTGTATGAAAATGGCAGTATCTCAATCTCAATATGTCGTCCTGTAAGATGGGTCGCCAATTCTTTTGATAAAAGGTTTGCATTTGATCCTGTTAGAATAATATTAAAACCTCTTCTGTGAAGAGTGTTTACCCAAAGTTCCCATTCATATAAGTTTTGAATTTCATCAACAAAAATATTTTTTAAATCTTTTCCATACACAGCTTGAATGGCATCATCTAGAAGAAGGTGATTGTCTACTTTTGATAAAAAACTGTCATCAAAGTTTATATATATAAAATCCTGATTAAGCTCTTTAATAAGACTTAAGGCAAAAGTACTCTTACCTGCACGTCTTGGACCTATGATTGCTTTTATGATACCCTGCTTCATAAGTCTTAGAGATTCATCAAATTTTGCTCTTTTATGCATTTTTTTTGTAAGTAAGGTCTTTAATTCATCTTTTTGTAAGGTTATTATTTCTTGTAACATATATTATAATATAGCATAAAGGTGTTTTTTGGTCAAATATGGTACAATTCTAGTATAAAAAATATGCATAATATATATAAAAGTACTTTTTATCTATATTATGATATTGTTAAAATGTCTGTATTTTTGTTTTTTTTAAAAATGATTATGGCTTGCTGTATAGGATTAGATAATACTACCAATACCTACTAAAATATTGTAATATAAAAAACATATGGAAAAACACCCCTTACATATCAAAATTCCAGAATTGCAAAAAACTGATGAAATACAAG
>JAYTDF010000063.1:0-4103 GCA_043736035.1 Candidatus Parcubacteria bacterium | reverse complement strand
CGAGAATTTAAAATATGCGGTTATAATGTCAAACTGGAAAGTTTCTTTGGTTGAAATCCAAGTAAAATTTAAACTTCATATTGATCAAACACAAGTATTGGAAGATTCAACAATAAAGTTAATGTTCGGTGATATCGATGCTCCTGATTTTATCAATCATATGTTTAATGATGCTCATATAAATTCAGAGATGGCCGCAGACATTCTTCTTGAGGTTGATTTAACAATTCTTAAAAAAATCAGAGAGAGACTAGAAGCACAAGAACAAGTAGTAGACGAGGATACAGAAATAGAAAACCTTTTGCTTGATGATGATGAGAAGGAAGCGAGGGAAGAGGCAGATACATATGCGTCTTTTTACGCACAAGCACACGAGATAACAAAAAAGACTGAGGAAGATTTGTTGAAAGATGGCATCCTCCCAGATGGTTCCAACATCACAGACGAGATGCTCGGCATAACACAAGAGATTCCAGAAAACATCGATAAAGAAAAAGATGATTTACTAAACGAAATAAACACACCAACAAAATCATTTACTCCTGAAAACACATATCACCCGACTCAGAAAGTAGAACCTGAACCAATACCGGTCGACCATCAAATAGAAAACATCAGTCTAGAGGAACCATTTCACGAAGCAGACATAGTTCCAGAAATACCACACCCAACACCAATCCAAACCACTCCCGAACCAAAAACAGAAATTAAAAAACCAATAACAATAAACCTTGACGACATATATAGAGAGCCACTAGAATAAACATATGAGATACCAAGTACCACAATTTATAGAGTTTGATAGTAAAATTATAGGCCCATTAACCTTTAAACAGTTTATCTATATTCTTGGTGCATCAGGAGGAACTTATATTCTCTATAAAATATTTGGAATATTTCCTGGCATTATATTTATCGCAGCATTGTGGGCCTTGGCAGGAGCATTAGCTTTCGTAAAAGTAAATAATAAAAGCTTTGTAGATGTTTTAGCAGCAGGCTTCTCATATATGGTGAAATCAAAACTATACATCTGGAAAAAAATAGATAAACCTGTTACAGCAGAAGAGAGGGTAGAGTCTACAGACACAGCCGATTCATTCTTAGCACCATCATTATCCCAAAGTAGACTTAAGGACTTAGCATGGAGTTTAGATGTAAACAAAAGTGTATATCCATCAAAAAAAGAATAGATTGAGAAATACCTATATATCTGCTATAAATATAGGTATGGCGACTATAGTTTAGTGGTAAAACCCAGGTTTGTGGATCCTGAGTCGAGAGTCCGATTCTCTCTAGCCGCCCATGAAGACGAACCCATCACAAGATTTTATACCTATTAGTGAAATACGAGAAGGTATAATGATTTTAAAAGATGGCTCTATGAGAGCTGTTGTGTTAGCAACATCTATTAACTTTGCTTTGAAATCAACAGAGGAGCAAGAGTCTGTTATCTATCAATTTCAAAACTTTTTAAACTCATTGGATTTTACCGTTCAAATATATATACAATCTAGAAAATTGGACATTCGTCCTTATGTAGCACTACTTGAAGACAGACTCCGAGTCCAAACAAGTGATTTGATGAAGATCCAAATCTCAGAATACATTATGTTTATCAAAGGTCTTACCGAAGGGTCAAATATTATGACTAAAAGTTTCTTTTTGACTGTGCCGTATGCACCAACATTAAATCCTGGTAGAAATCTTTCAAACTTATTGAAGAAAAAAGATGAAGCAACAAATCAAAAAAATAAGAACGATGATTTTGAAGAAATTAAAAATCAAATTGAACAGAGAATATCAGTGGTGGAGCAAGGGTTATCTCGTTGTGGTGTAAAGATAGCACGACTTGGAAGTGAGGAGTTGGTTGAATTATTTTATAGAATATTCAATCCAGGAGATGCAGAAAAACCAATAAAGATGTAAGATATACGTATGGGATTTCTCGATTTTTTAAAACCAAAAAACAATACTCAATTAAAACAGATAACATCTATATTACCGAAAGATATTTATAGATCAGCCGTACTTGAACTGAAGGATATTATAGCACCGTCAGCATTAAAAATAAGTCCAAAGACTTTAAACCTTGGTGAGAAACTAGTTCGAAGTTTTTTTGTAATGTCATATCCAAAATACCTTTCAGATTCATGGTTTTCTCCAATCATAAACCTAGATAAAGCTTATGATATATCGATTTTTATCCACCCTATTGACACATCAGTCATATTGAATGAGTTTAAGAAAAAAGTAGCGGAAGTGCAAAGTCAGATCAATGATAGAGAGGAAAAAGGTTTGGTTCGTGACCCCCAACTTGATGCATCATATCAAAACCTAGAGCAACTTCGTGACAACCTACAACAAGCACAAGAGAAAATATTTGATGTTGGAATATACATATCAGTATATGGAGACAGTGAGGAAGAGTTGAACCGTGTAGAGTCAGAGATAAAATCAACACTTGAGTCATCACTTGTATTTATAAAACCAGCACTATTTCAACAAGAGCAAGGTTTTAAAACAACTATTCCAGTATCAACTGATGAGCTAGGTGTTCATTCAAAACTAAACTCGTCACCACTTTCAAGTATCTTTCCATTTATATCTTTTGACCTTACAGAAGGAAAGGGTATATTGTATGGATTAAACCGACATAACAACAGTTTGGTGTTATTTGATCGATTTTCTCTAGAAAACTATAACTCGGTTACTTTTGCAAAATCAGGTTCTGGAAAATCATATGCCACTAAGCTTGAAATACTCCGATCACTCATGTTTGATGTTGATGTGATAGTGCTTGACCCTGAAAGAGAGTATGAAAGGATGACAGAAACATTAGGTGGACGATATTTTAACATCTCTTTGACATCTGAAAACCATATCAACCCTTTTGACCTTCCTATACCACATGAGGATGAGTCACCGTCTGATGTTTTGAGGTCACATATTGTAAACCTGGTTGGACTTTTTCGTCTTATGCTTGGAGGTTTAACACCTGAAGAGGATTCTATTATAGATAGAGCAATATCTGAGACCTATGCACTTAAAGATATCACCCCTGAGGCCAATTTTTCAGCCATAGAACCGCCGTTGATGTCTGACTTTGAACTCGTACTCGCAGGCCTTGAAGGAGGGGAGTCATTGGTACAGAGACTTACAAAATATACAAAAGGAACATGGTCAGGGTTTATAAACAGGCCTTCAAACTTAGATATTAATAAGAAGTTGGTAGTATTTTCATTACGAGATATGGAAGATGAGTTGAAACCGATCGCTATGTATATTGTTATGCATCACATCTGGGGACTGGTTAGAAAAGAGATTAAAAAGAGACTCTTGGTGGTTGATGAGGCATGGTGGATGATGAAATCAGAAGATACGGCATCTTTCTTGTTTGGATTGGCCAAAAGAGGTAGAAAATACTACCTTGGTATATCGACCATCACACAAGATGTGGAGGATTTCTTGAGATCCCCTTATGGACTACCTATCATCACTAACTCATCTATGCAATTTATGTTGAAACAATCACCAACCTCTATTGATATGGTCCAAAAGACATTTAATCTTACAGATGAAGAGAAATTCTTGTTACTCGAGTCAGGTATTGGAGAGGGAATATTCTTTGCTGGGCAAAAACACGTTGCACTAAAGGTTGTATCGTCAGAAACTGAGCATAAGATTATTACTTCAAACCCTGAAGAGATATTAAATAATCAAAAGGAGACTCAAAAGACATGGCTACACAATTAGGGCAACGACCAAGTAGGGTAGAAAAAAGGGACCCTTCAGAGTTTGAAAGACCTAGTAGAATTGAGAGAGTGGCAAGTTTAGGAGGAGATAAAAATCCCTTAAATACCCTTAACAAAGCCAAAGATATTAAAAATGTTGCTGGAAATGTATTTAAGAAACCATTAACATTGAATTTTATTTGTATGATGCTAGTGGCAGGAATGTTGGATCTTATAGGTGTTTTTACAAGTGAGATTCCTGGAGTTGGTGTAGCGCTATCAATATTATATAATATTATATTTATACCTTGGTTCTATTTTTCTGGTATAAAATTTAATATGAAAAAAATAGGATCTATGGGAGCAACCTCC
>JAYTDF010000062.1:0-9701 GCA_043736035.1 Candidatus Parcubacteria bacterium | reverse complement strand
TGTATATTTGTCTATGATTTTAGGCACATCAACAGAGAAAGCAAAGCCAAATCCATGATATAAAAAAGATATTTCAGATATGCAAGCTGAGTAAATGCTTGGAGAACTAACCCTTTATTGAAAATGTTGTTACCAATAAAAATTGTATTACTGAAAAAATAAGCATAGGTAATCAAAGCAAACATAATGCCTGTACCCAGCTCTACTAAAGGATATTGCCATGAGATTTTAGATTTACAGGTTCTACAGCGTCCTTTGAAAGCCAAGAATGAAAATAGAGGTACCAAATCCTTAGGTTCCAATTCTCTATTACATGAAAAACATTTTGAACGACCTCGGCTGATGCTGAGGTTGGTGTTGAGGCGAAATATTACCACGTTGAGGAAACTACCGATAATAGTCCCGAGGAGAAAGATGATGATGAGGATGAGTATTGTCATAGATTTGTATTATACCATATTATTTTAGAGTTTTAACGGTATCATTATGAATTTTGTAATTTATTTTGGTCAAAGCTCTTTTTACATTCCAATCTAAATTCTTGACCTCACTTTCTTCATTTTTCAGTCTTTGGAATTCCGTAATAAGGTAGAGCTTAAATTCAGGAGATAGCCACGATGCAAATTCAAAAGCTATGTCTTTGTGGGCAAATGTACCTCCACCATAGCGTCCGGAACTAGAAATAATTCCAATAGATTTGGTTGATTTTATCCATTTTTCTGGCGATAAGCTGAATTTGCTTAAACCAGATGCTTTTTTAAAGGCCTCGAATTCGAGGCCTTTAAAACTTGAGTTGTTTATTTTTTCCTATAAACCTAAAAATAGAACAACAAGGCGATTACGCATCCAGTTTTGAATAACTTTTTTTGGATCTTTTTTATCCTTAAGCCGAGCCATGTCGGTCAATGAAATATAATCATCTTTTATAGCTATAATTTGATTATTTATGTTTATGTTTTTCATTCTTTAATTCTACAAAAAAAGGTATGAAATTCTCATAAAGACATTCCAAAGTTTTGATGAAGAAAAGATAAAGTCTTAGATTCTTAAAAGTATCGAATTCGACACGGTTAAAAACATCTATACATTCACCACCTCAACCTGACCGTTAGTATTTTTCTTATATAAATCTAAAATATGCTTATGATACTCTAAAGTATCTACGGGTTCAAAATCCACGTCAAACCATTCAACACTGTCCAACTCTTTTTTATCTAGTTTAAAAATCGTTTCTGTGGGTATTGATTTTGCAACAACCGTTATCTCAACCCTATAGGCAAAACCACTTCTGATCAGCAATACTCGATCTATCTCAATATCGATACCAAGTTCTTCTTTTGCTTCCCTTTTGGCGCCAGCAAAAATATTTTCACTTTTGTTTATATATCCACCGATAAGCCGCCATGGTGTTTTTTGTGCACTGAACACGTGTTTACCAAGTAGTATCTTACCTTCTGTATTTGGAATAATGATTGATGTGCCCACGTTGAATTTTGAGTGGAAAATCCAGAGTATGGACCATTGAATGTTTTTACCAAAGTGTCGCCATATGTGTGAGAGGAGGTTGATCATATCAAACCATTATACCATTTTTGAAATAATCTCATCGGCAATAACCTCAGTATCTCTCACTTGAGCTTCTACAGTAAAATCAGCCCACATCCTGTACACAGGCATTCTTTCTTCCCATAACCTTTGCAGACCTTTTTCCTTCAAATCAGAAATCGCTTTTGGAGTATGATTCAATCTTTCTTTTATTTTAGAAAGACTTTCTTCAATGCAACAAATGCTGGTATTTTTTTCAGCTATTTCATCATCGGCTCATGATAAATAGCGCTTCCTGGAGTGGAGTTGACAACCTTTTCATCTGGAGAAATATTTTCCAAAAATTCATATTCTATATCTCGAAAATATTGAGCACCCTTGGCTTCCATGACTTGTATAAGTGACATTCCTTCTTTTTCACCAACTGTGTCATCAAGATCAACATGGTTGTAGCCAATTTTTGATGCAATAATTTTGACAACAGTACTTTTGCCTGAAGAAGGCATTCCAATGAGAGATATTTTAACTGGTAACATATTGGCGGGACGATTCGTGCTAGAACCAATTAATATTAAGACCCATAAGGTCGGTTGGTAATGATTTAAGCATATTATTTCGATGGCACTCGTGCACCACGTTTTCTTAGAGATCCGTACAGAAAAACAGCCACAATCAATAAAGGCACCAGTGCAAACATTAAATTTACGTATGCATATTCAGATACTATTACATTATTACCCGCATTATCTCTATCGTATGCAATTGTAATTATTTGCCCTTCATGAAAAGAAGGATGATTATTATTTGTATACACATCGGTTACCGTATATTCAATATCATTGGAATCTTTGAATGTGTAAACAAGGTTCAAACCTTTTATTCCTGAAAACTGCTCAGCCTTTGTTACCACACCCTCGGTTTTGATACCTGTTAAAGACAACATTAAATCCTTTGCCATCAAAAAGCCTCCTACAACAAATATTGTAAGAAGAAAAGCACATAAGATTATATTTTTAATATCTTTTTTAGGTTTATTGTTTTTCATATATTTATTATATATTATATCTCGTGCCGTCACGAATTGGCGGGCCCACTAGGACTCGAACCTTACAGGTTCAGTACACCTTTGCTATTTTCTCGGAGCACAGCCCCTCAAAAATATAGCAAAGCTTTTCGAGTCCGAAAAATCCTACGGATTTTTCATTGTTGTGATATTCTCGAGTTTTGCGGGCCCACTAGGACTCGAACCTAGAACCTCGCGTTTGGAGTGCGATGTTTTACCATTGAAACTATGGACCCATTTGATTCTCATATAAAACAAAAACCTGAGCATATGTTAGCACAGATTTTTGCTTTTTTACAGATGAGTTTATCTTTTTGCCTCCTCAAAAACCTCTCGCTTTCTTGTAACCTTGTTATATTTTTTCAGTTTAAGTTTTGGCATAGTAGAAGAACCTGGTTTTCCAGATTTTCTCATTATGATAACGTGTCCTGATTTTTTATGTCTTAATTTGACGATTTTCTTTTGTGGCATATTATTTTCAATTTATTTTATAAATATAACGTTTAATTATATTGGTGCGCAGAGTAGGATTTGAACCTACGTAGCCCGAAGGCGTCTGATTTACAGTCAGATGCGATTGACCACTCCGCCATCTGCGCGTATGTACAATATATCTTTTTTTGAGGTAAAAGGCAAATTAGTGGAGGTTTTTGATTGTATTGTTATTTACCAATAAAGTCATCTGAGAAATAGCTATGTCGTTTAACTTAATCAATCTTTCTTTTTGATTCAGTCCTGACTTTATAAACTCACTATTTAAAACCTCTAGGTTGGATAAACAGATAAGTTGTGTCACATCTGCATAATCCCTCATATTTCCTTCAAGTTCTTTATTGTTCAGTTTCCAATCTTTGGAAGTTTTACCAAATAAAGCTATATTTAACATATCGGCCTCGCTGGCATAAGTAAGACTTGGATTATTTATCTTTTTAGGAATTATAATGTTTTGTTGTATTGAATTTGTGTGGATTTTATAATTTATTTTAGTTAACATTCTTTTAACATTCCAATCAAGTCTCTTGTTTTCACTTTCTTCATTCTTAAGCCTTTGAAATTCCTTTATAAGATACAATTTAAATTCAGCACTCAACCATGAGGCAAATTCGAAAGCTATATCTTTATGAGCAAAAGTTCCACCATATCGACCAGATGAAGATTTAATACCTATAGCATTAGTCTTTTTAATCCATTTTTCAGGAGAAATTACAAAACTATTATTACCTGACTCTTTTTTAAACTGGTCGAATTCGACCAGTTTAAAATCTGTGTTATTTATTTTCTCCCAAATACCTATAAATTCTAAAGTATTCTTATTTCTCATCCAATTCTTAACTATACCTGCAGGAAATTTTACATCCTTAAACTTAGCTAGATCAGTCAACGACAAATAATCGTCTCCAATATCTGACAAATTTACATTTATAATTTGATTTTGTATTTTAATGCTTTTCATCCCTCAATAATACAAAATCACCCGTGAGATTCTTATAAAGAAGTTCTAAGGTTTTGATGAACACAAGATAAAGATTAACAACTAAAAAATCACCTTATTTTACATGCTTTTCCACCAAGTAATGAAGTCTTAGATCATATATTACCGAATTCCATAACATTAACCCAACCTAAACCCCTCAAATTCGAGGGGTTTAAAATCTAACTTATTTTTTAACTATGGCGAATACGCCATAGTTAAACCTACACCATTACCCTAACTCTTCCCTACCTTCGACCTCTTCATCTTCATACCGGGAACCTGTGAACCCGATCCCAAAGCCTTATCCTCAAAACTCAATTCCCCTTTCTTATCGATATCGATAATCACTTGGCGATGGGCAACTAAGCCTTTATCAATCATCATCGATGCCAATGGTGTCAAAACCTTAGACTGAATAAGTCTTCTCAAAGGTCGCGCACCGTATTGTGGACTATATCCTTCCTTAGCCAACAATTCATACACTGCATCTTTAAACACGAGATGAATATCTTTTTCAAGCAATCTATTTTGAACTTTCTTCACTTCGATATCAACAATTTTTCTAATTGAATCATGTGACAATACATCAAACAGGATAATCTCATCAAGTCTGTTTAAGAACTCTGGTCTGAAATAATCTTTCAAAGATGACATGATCTTTTCTTTAATACCGGCATAAATATCCTGATCATCATTTGAGGCAGCAAAACCTATACCTTGCATACGATCAATATATTGTGCACCAATGTTTGATGTCATGATGATAACAGTATTTTTAAAGTTTACCGTCTTACCTTTTGAATCTGTTAAATGACCATTATCCAATACTTGTAGCAACACATTAAATATCTCTGGATGAGCTTTTTCAATCTCATCAAATAATATAACTGAATACGGTCGATGCTTAACTTTATCAACTAATGTTCCAGAATCTTCGTGCCCAACATAGCCGGGTGGTGCACCAATAAGTTTTGAAACCGTATGACGTTCTGCAAATTCTGACATATCAACGCGAATAAGTGCCTTCTCATCATTGAACATAAACTTGGCTAACGACTTTGTCAGTTCAGTTTTACCAACTCCCGTAGGACCGAGGAAGATAAATGAGCCAAGTGGTCGCGCGGGGTCATGAATACCCGCACGGGATCTTTTAATAGTATCTGATATTTTCTTAACTGCTTCGTCTTGTCCTATCACTTGCCCTTTTAGAACTTCTTCAAGCCGTGAAAGTTTTTTCATCTCTTCTTCAAGCATACGAGAAACAGGTATACCTGTCCATGATGAAACAACTGCAGCTATGTCGGCTTCGTTTATTTCTTCCTTAAGAATGCGTTTTGTCGTATCAAGCTTACGAAGTTTTTTAACTTTATTTTCTAAATCAGTTTCCATGATTGGTAATTTTCCATAGCGAATCTCAGCAGCTTTTACCAGATCAGCCTTGGCTTCCGCCTTAATTGATTCTTGTGTAAGTGATTCTATATTTTTTTTCAAGTCTTTGATAGCAGTAATCAATTCTTTTTCAACATTCCATTTACCTTCAACATCAGAAACAGAATCCTTTATTTCTTTTATATTATTTTCAATGTTTTTAATACGGTCTTTAATATCCTTGTTGGCAGGGTCTTTTGAAAGCGCTTGTTTCTCTATTTCTAAACGTAAAATCTTTCTATGTGCCTCTTCTATAACTTGAGGTTTATTTTCAAGAGAAATCTTTAACGTTGAGGCTGCCTCGTCGATAAGGTCAACGGCTTTATCGGGTAATTGGCGATCAGAGATATATCTCGCAGATAAGTTTACTGCTGCAACAATAGCCTCATCAAGAATGCGGACACCGTGGAATAATTCATACTTTTCTTTTAAGCCTCTTAATATGGCAGTTGCATCTTCGATAGATGGTTCTTCAACATATACAGGCTGAAAACGTCTTTGCAGTGCAGGATCTTTTTCAATATGTTTTTGATATTCTCTTAATGTCGTTGCACCGATTGCTTTTAACTCTCCACGAGCAAGTGCAGGTTTCAACATGTTTGATGCATCAAGTGATCCTTCTGCACCACCAGCTCCTACGATTGTATGGGTTTCATCCATAAAAAGAATCACCTTTCCATCTGACTTATCTATTTCTTTTAAAATATTTTTCAATCTATCTTCAAACTCACCACGATACTTTGTACCCGCAACCAAAGACCCCATATCAAGTGAAAGTAGTTCTTTATTTTTTAAAGATTCAGGAACATCGCCGAGCGCGATACGATTTGCAAGACCTTCAACAATAGCAGTTTTTCCAACACCTGCTTCACCGAGCAAGATAGGATTGTTTTTTGTTCTACGTGACAAAATCTGTATCACACGTGCAATCTCAGAGTCTCGTCCTATCACAGGGTCAAGTTTATTGTCACGAGCAAGTGCAGTTAAGTTTCTTGTGAATTTTGCAAGAGCTTTTGATTTTTTAGATTCATTTGTCCCTTCACCTTTTACATCCTTATGTGATCTTAAAAATTCCAAAGTTGAGATACATTTTTCCTTATCAATTTTAAATTTTTCTATTAACTCTCTTGCCGGGTTTAATGTGTCAAAAAATGCAATAAATAAGTGCTCAACAGAAACAAAGTTATCTTTAAGTAGAGCTGCCACAGTACCTGAATTTTCCATAAGTTGGATCAATTCCGGAGTCAAAAAAAGCTGATACGCAGGAGATAACGTATTTGAAATAGAAGAATCACTATCAATAGCCTCAAAAGCATTATCAGTCATCAATATATAGTCCACATCCAGTTTCTCAAGTAGTGAAATAACCACAGAATCTTCCTGAGTCAACAAAGAAACAAGCAAATGCATGGGCGAAACGTTAGTTTGTCCTCGTTCTATGGCAAGTTCGTGTGCTCGGCGTATTGCCTCTTTGGCACGTGTTGTAAAATTATTTAATGGAGTCATATAGTATCATTATAGCACAAGTGTCAAGATAGGTTTATTAACGACGTAAAGTGAGCGAAATGAAAGTTTTTAACACTTTCATTTCCGAATTTAGGAGTTAACAATATTGACTGATTCTATGCAAACATATGTAAAAATTCCTCAGACTTTCTTATACAAATTTCATCACCTTCTTCTATAGCAATTTCCTCATCGTGATTATCGACATAACAAAAAGCTGGACCACGCAAAATAACAACTTTGATAATAGAATCTTCTTTCAAAACCATGTGATTGTATTGTTCAGTCGTATTATTAAATGCTATACCAATACCCAATTCAAATGTAGAACGCGTTATCGATCTATAATAACCAGTTGAACCGATCGGAGTTGATGCCATCAATCCGTCCCCAATAATATGATTTAGTTTTTTCTCATCATTTATGTACACATCAAAACGTATACTATGTCTTGGGTTTTTATTTTTCAGAGAAAATTCGTTAACAGCAGTTATTTTTTTACCTTTTATATTCGCTTCGATTTTAAAATATTTTTTAATTGTAAGTTCGTTTGCAAAAAATTTTTCCAAAACCACTTCATTGGTCTCGGAAAAGCCCAAATTGCCAATCAAACTATTTCGCAAAAAAAGTTTTGGTATACCAGGATAAATATGTTCACTTTTTAACAGTGTTCCGTCCCCTCCGTATGATATGACGAAGTCTGGATTTGTATCATTTCGCAGGAATCCTTTTTCTTGAAAAATTTTATCTATCTCGTCACTATTGTTACCAACTATGGTGTAGGTTTGCATACTCACTATGTTAACTTATTTTTATTATTTATAAACCTTTCTTTAGAATATCCTTTTTGTAAATATGTACCCATTGCACGGTCAAATGCTTTTTCAGGATCTTCGATCTCTTCTATTCTTTCATATCCAACTTTTGCTAACCAAAGTTTGAAAGGTTCCGCTTTTGGTGAAGGTATTGATTGTATGAGACGAAGTACTGTTTCTGTGTCAGCTATATCAGTATCACGCTCTTTTCCATCATTTGCAATCATTTTCAACTGTCCGATTTTTTCGAACAGTTGATTTCCTTCTGATTTAAGCTTTATTTTCAAGTCATTCCAATATTTTCTAGGTCTATCAGTTTTAACTATTGACTCGATAATGTCAACAATAGAAAAATACCAAAGTTCTTTTTCATCATTCCATAAACGACGAATTTCCTTTTGTTCGAATATCAATATTGATTTTTCTTTTGGCTTTTTATTATCCATTTATATATTATAGCAGGAGTGTCAATATGTTGATTTTTATAGATTGTGGTGGTATTTTGAAAGAGTCAGAATCAACCCCAAAAAATCATGAACAACGAAGAACAAAAAGCGTTTGAAGAATACTTATTGTCACATGGCGTCCCACTTTCCAATGTATCTGAAAACATTGACCTTAAAAAACTTTCCTTTGAGGAAGCAAAAAGTAAATTTAATATAGTCAAAGGACTAGTTGATTCAATCAACTCGGGTAGCGGGAATTTGAGAAGAGAAATCAAGGGTGATTAATCAAATCCATAACCTTGAACCAAAAACACCTGCCGATCGCTCGGCGGGTTGTCTTTTTTTCAAATTGTTTTTACAAACTCTTATTTTCAATCTTACTCTGTAAAAACTTCAACATCTCTTCATAACTCAACCCTATAACCTTTTCATCATTTCTTCCTTCAAGTGAAAAAGTATTTGATTCCATTTCCTTGTCACCTACTACAACTAAGTATGGGATTTTCTCGAGCTTAGATGCACGAACTTTTTTACCAAGACCGTCACTTGATTGATCAATCTCAACTCGTATGTCAGTTTTGATTATTTTCTTAAATAAATCGTGTGCAAAATCCAACTGACGCTCACCTATAGGCACAATCTTTAACTGAACTGGAGAAAGCCAAAGCGGAAATGCTCCGGCAAAATGCTCGATCGCAACACCTAAAAATCGCTCTATAGATCCTGATATGGCACGATGAATAACCACAGGTCTTTCATTTTCACCTTTTTCATTTACAAAAGAAAGGTCAAAACGCTCTGGTGCATTGAAATCAAGCTGTATTGTTGCCAACTGCCACTCACGTCCTATAGCATCCTTAAACATAAAGTCTAGCTTTGGACCATAAAAAGCTGCTTCATTTTTACCTTCTTTGTATGGGAGATTATTTTCATCACAGATATTCTTCAAAGCAGACTCCGCCATCTCCCAAACCTCATCAGATCCAAGATACCCTGTCTTATCATCACCTCGCGTTGAAAGTCTTACCCAATACCCATCAATCATATTCATGGTTATATAAAATTGTTTTATGATCTCAACTATGATATTTACTTCATCAAATATTTGAGATGATCGAACGAAAAGATGCCCATCATCTTGGGTGATGGCACGAACACGTGTCAAACCTGAAAGCTGTCCTGTTTTTTCATCACGATAAATAGTGGCTGGTTCAAAATATTTGACAGGCATATCGCGATATGAAAATTGATTGTCTAAAAATAACTCATAATGGTGTGGACAGTTCATGGGCTTCAAATAAAAATCTTCTTTTGAAGTTCCTCCATGTACTGCAAACATGTCATCAAGATAATGTTGTCCATGTCCTGATTTGTGATACAGATCAGCCTTAGCCAAATGTGGTGTCCAAACTCGTTTATAGCCT
>JAYTDF010000061.1:0-19897 GCA_043736035.1 Candidatus Parcubacteria bacterium | reverse complement strand
TGTACTGCAAACATGTCATCAAGATAATGTTGTCCATGTCCTGATTTGTGATACAGATCAGCCTTAGCCAAATGTGGTGTCCAAACTCGTTTATAGCCTTTGTCACGATGCAATGACCAGAGATATTTTTCTAACTCTTGTCGAAGTATCGCACCTTTTGGTTGAAACAAAGGAAGTCCTGAGCCGACTAAGTCCGATATAGTAAAAAGTTTTAATTCTTTTCCAAGTTTTCTATGATCCCTCTTCTTCGCCTCTTCACGGTTGTGAATAAACAAATCTAATTCTTCTTTTGTCTCAAATGCTAAACCATATATACGCACAAGCATCTTATTTTTCTCATCACCTCGAAAGTAGGCTCCGGCAATCTTATCAAGCATGAAAGACTCTTCATCGATCGCTTTCGTATTTTCTACGTGCCCTCCGCGACATAGATCTGTAAACTCATATTCTGTTCCACGTCCTGAAATATATACTGTTATCTCTTCACCTCTATCAACCACACCCTGTATGAGTTCGAGTTTATATGAATTATTTTTGAAAATGCTTTCAGCTTCAGTTTGAGTGACTTTTTCTTGAACAAAACTTTGCTCTGAAGTTGCCCAAGCTTTCAAAACTTTTTTCATCTCGTTTTGAATTTTCTCAAAATCTTCTTCCTTTGGAGAACTACTTGGAAAATCAATATCATAGTAAAATCCGTTTTCAACAGCAGGACCGATCGTCATCAATGCATCAGGAAAAAGCTTAAGTATGGCTCCTGCTAATACATGCGCCAATGAATGTCTTTTATTTACGAGTGATGTTGATTGTGATTGTTCCATAATGTTGAGTTTAGCACAACTGCCTACATCTTTGAAATAGCCCCAACCAACCCTCTCACCTGCCGCATCTTCGTGTATCTTCCCAAACTTATTCTCAAACTAGAACTTGCACAACCTTGACCTGAACCCAAAGCCTCCACCGACACAGACCGGCTATCTTCTTTTTTATTTTGACATGTTGTTCCAGTTGAAACTTCGTAGCCGAGCTTGTCCAGCTTAAATAATAAAAATTCCGAATCTTGTCCTTTAAAACAAATATTTATATTATTTACTATTCTTTTTTCTTGAAGTGTTGAACCATTTATAGAAGCACATTTCATTTTCTCTATTTTTGAAAATATATACTGTTGCATTTTGTACAATCTTTTTATTTCTTTTTCTTTTTCCTCAACAACTATTTCTAAAGCCTTAACCATTCCTACAATAGCTGGTAAGTTTTCAGTCCCAGGCCTCATACTATCTTCCTGATCACCTCCAAAATAAATTGGGTTTATAGGAGTATTTCTTTTTATATACAGAACGCCTACACCTTTTGGACCATAAAACTTAGAAGCGTCATATGTTATGAGGTCACAACCCATCTTATCAATCGGCATAGACAAATAGTTGACCGCCTGACAAGCATCAGTGTGTAAAATTGGATACAAATCACTTCCTCGGGCCTTTCTTACAAATGAGGCTATGTCTCTCATAGGTTGTATAGCCCCTATCTCATTGTTCACCAATATAATTGAAACGAGTATAGTATTTTTATTTTCGGTCAACTGTTTTTTCAACTCTTGTAAATCAATCAAACCGTCATTATTTATTTTTATTTTTGAAAATGTAATCTTATTTTGTTTTTTTAAATTTTCAACAATATTATATAACGCAGGATGTTCTATTTCTGAAATGATAATATGTGGTTTTTCAAAATAGTTATAATTTTTACTTTCATACCATTTATCAACCACACCTTGCACTGCTATATTGTTTGACTCTGTTCCTCCACTAGTAAAAACAATCTCGTCTTCGTGGACAGAGTGTAAAGAAGTTTCAGACAATATACTTGCAACTTTTTTTCTTGAATCTTTTAAGAGATTACTCGAAATAACCCCATTTGCATACAATGACCCTGGATTGTAAAAAAGTTTAACTGAAACTTGATGAACCACTTTCAAAACACGCCTGTCAGTAGGTGTTTGAGATGCATAATCGAAGTATTTGCTAAATGCTGAAAACATATTGATAATATTGTATTTTTTATAAAAAAGTGTATATTTAATATACTATGATAATGGATAAAAATCAAAACGACGATAGTGCATTTGGAGGGGTTTTTGGTAATGCGTTTGGGGGCGTTTTTGGAGAAGATAAGACACCCGAAGCTAAAGAAGAGGTTAAAAGCAAGACAAAAACCAAAAAAACACCAATTAAGCCAACGATAGCCATAGCACCGAGAACCAGCTCGAGAACTTTTGCGGTGAGCAATGGAGTTGAGGATACCAGAAAAACTAAAGTCGAGGAGCAAAATAATTGGTTTGAAAATGCATCAAAGTTTTATGAAAATAAAAACAAACCCACAGAAGTAAAGCTTGAAGAAAATAAAATTGAAGAAATTAAACACGATCACAAACCAGCTCCTAAATACTCACCCACACTTTTTAAATCAAAAGTAATAACTAAAGAAGAAAAGATTGATTTGCAAAAGAAGGAAGAGGAAAAGAAGAAGATAGAAGAAAGAGGTATTGCATTTGCAAAGACATTTTTAAATAATAAAACTAAAGATACAACTGCTGGTACATCTTCACCAAGAAAACCATTTGTAAAAAGAGATACAGCACCCCGTACAGAATACATACCGTATTACAAACGACCAAGAGTTGCTAAGGTTAAAAGAGCCGCAACATTGAAAACTCGTATAAGTGGTAAATCAAGTAATCTGGTTAAAACCATACAAGTACTGGATGGATTAGATATTCGTCAAAAAAATCCTGTTGTTATTATCATGGGACATGTTGACCATGGTAAATCAACTTTATTGGATTATATCAGAAAAGCTAATACAGCTGATCGTGAGGTTGGAGGCATCACACAAAAGATGTCTGCTTATGAGATCAGTCATAAGGAAGGAAAAATTACCTTTCTTGACACACCTGGACATGAATCATTTACGACTATGCGTGACAGAGGTGCACGCTCAGCCGATATTGCAATACTTATAGTTTCAGCAGAAGACGGTGTTAAACCACAAACTCTTGATGCATTAAAATCTATACAAGAAGCTAAAGTTCCTTTCTTTATCGGAGTATCCAAAATAGACAAAGTTGGAGCAGACCTGGAAAAAACAAAACAATCGCTTGCTGAAAATAATATCTTCGTTGAAGGATATGGTGGAGATATTTCATTCATCCCCTTTTCAGGAAAGACGGGGGCTGGTGTTGATGATTTATTGGATATGATTTTGCTTATGAATGAAGTTGCTGACATAAAAGCGGCCTACGATGTACCAGCTGAATGTATTGTTATAGAATCAGGGAGAGATAAGATACGAGGAATACATGCAACAATGATTGTAAAAAATGGAACATTGAAAGTTGGTTCATTCATAGTTTCTGGAGGGGCTATATCCCCCGTTCGTATTATAGAAAATTTTGAAGGTAAGGCTCAAAAGACTTTCGAGCCAGGACAACCTGTGAGATTGATCGGCTGGGTTGAGACTCCTAAAGTTGGTGAGATATGTATTATGTGTAACGATAAGGATACCGCTGAATTATTGGCTGAAGAACAAAAGAAAATGCAAATACTTGAGGATGAAGTTAACAATGAAGGAAAAGTTGCTGCCGCAAAAATCCCTGCAAATATCCGTGCTTTATATGGTCTTGAAGTAGACAATAATTGGACACTCCCTATTGTTCTTAAAAGTGATTCTGTTGGAACACTTGATGCAGTTAAGCAAGAGATTAGTAAGATAAAATTTGACAACATTGAATTACGAATTATTCGAGCTGAAACTGGAGATATCAACGAGAATGATATTAAGCTCGCCCAAGGTTCTAAAGAATCTGTAATAGTTGGATACAACACTAAGGTAGATAGTGTTGCAAAAAACTTGGCCAATCAACTCAATCTCAAGATTGAAACATTTGATATTATTTATAAACTTTCAGAATGGCTCGAGAATGAAGCCAGATCTAAAGCCCCTAAGATACTCGAAGAAGAAAGTCATGGTACGCTTAAAGTTCTTAAGATTTTCAATGCAAACAAGACAAAGCAAGTTCTTGGAGGTCTAGTTGTTACAGGAAAAATCAATCTAGGTGATAAGATCAAAATCATGAGACGTGAAAATGAAATAGGTCGAGGTGAGATAGTCGAGCTACAACACGCTCGTTCTCAAGTAAAGAGTGTAGAAGCTGACACAGAGTGTGGTCTAATGGTCGAAGCAAAAATAGAAATAGTTACAGGAGATGTTATAGCAGCATTTTCAGTAATAGAAAAATAATTTTAAATATATGAAAAAAGAAAATAACCACAGAGACAAAAGAGTAACAAAAGGACGTGCAGAATCAATCTTTAGAAAAACAATTGATGAGTATATTTCACGTAACTCAGGCGGGCAATCTCTTATAACTATCACCTCTATCGAGCAAGCTGATAGAAGTAATAATGTGACAATCAGGGTTTCTGTATTACCTGAAACTAAAGAAGATGCAGTGATAGACTTTTTGACAAGAAATGTGACAGATATAAGAAATGATATAAAGAAAAAAACGAGAGTTGGAATACTTCCGTTTTTACATTTTGAGATTGATAAAGGTGAGAAGCATAGACAGGAGATTTTTGAGATTATTTAAGGGAGAAACAGCGTTCAGTATACGCATCAACCCACGTACCTGGATATGAGCTTACTTGAATATTAGGCAGATCAGAAAAAATACTGAATATTGTTGGATTTTGATTTGAAAAATAAATAATATATTTAGGTACAGTGGTATCACCAGCACACCTAAACAATATATTAGAATTAGTTTGATTGGATTGATACTTCCAGGCAACAGCCGTTTGAGTATAATTATTAACCGGCACTTTAGGTAAACTGGTTAAAAATTTACCCGATAATAAGACTGTGGACAAATATTGTCCCACAGCAAGATTGGACTGTTCTACATTGGAATTTAGTGTTTCATCATAATTAGAAGCACCAAATGGATTACCTGACAAATTTTCGTATGGATAGTACCCCGTATCTGATTTATACAATTCAAGTGCAGTCACAAGTTGATTGATTTCACTTTTAAATTTAGTTGCAATGGACTTATCTCTTGCACCTTTAAGTGAAGCAAGCACAATACTTGAAAGTAAACCTATGATTGCAATAACAACCAACAATTCTATTAAAGTAAAACCTTTATTATTTTTTAAATTTTTTTTAAACATAAAAATATATTAGTTTTTTATTTGCGGACTAAATAGTAATTCTTGTTCTACTGTTAAAGGAGGCACAGCAGTTGTTTTGAAAAAGTTCAGATATATAACAAAAACAGTTGCAACAATTAATAACCCAATAAGAGAAAACAATACGTGTAGAGCAGTTTCTTCATTTTTAACAATTCCCTTCTTCATCAAAAACTGTATCATGGCCGGAGATTCTGACTGCCCTGGAATAGTTCTTGACCTTATTTTAAAATCGTCAAACTGTAGATTATCATTTTGCATAGTTACAGTATCACATTTTCAATATACAATCACAAGTAAAAAAGTAGTAGAAATATCCACTCATATATGCTATAAATAGAATCACGGCGTAGTGGCGAAGTGGTTTAACGCGGCAGTTTGCAAAACTGATATTCGCCGGTTCAAATCCGGCCTACGCCTCCTGCTATTTTTAAAATACAAATAAACGCCTTGGTGGTGGAATGGTAGACACGAAAGACTTAAAATCTTTTGACAGCAATGTCGTGCGGGTTCGAGTCCCGCCTGAGGCACAAATTATCAATATTTAACAAAAAATACGAAGTATTTTTGGGACTCGAAAGGGTTTTATATATTTTTGAGAATTCGGAGAATTTAAGAAAATTTAAAACCTATACTGACCTCGTAGAGGTCGAGTCCCGCCTGAGGCACAAATTATCACTACTCTCCAGAGTTAAAAACTTTTGGTCCTGTAAGGACCGAGTCCGAATATGATAAAATAAAAACCATGACCAATCCCCAATTAATTAAATCTGCCATCTTCATAAAAGGAGCAGTACATGACACAGGCTTACCTGTAGAACAGTTACCTTCGGTTGCATTCATCGGACGATCAAACGTCGGCAAGTCTTCAGTTATAAACTCACTCACAAACAGAAATAAGCTAGCCCGTTCTTCCTCAACCCCTGGCTTTACAGCTGAAGCCAATTTTTACTTGATTAATGAAGAGTTTTACCTAGTCGATCTTCCAGGCTATGGATTTGCACGAGGATCACATGCTCAGAGAGATAAGATAGCAAGAATCATAGAGTGGTATTTTACAAGTGAAAATACAGGTCTAAAAAAAGTAGTTTTAATAATTGATGCAAAAGTTGGACCCACTGTTGACGATATACATTTTTATAATTTTCTAAATGAGCATCAAAAAGACATAGTTATCATAGCCAACAAATTTGATAAATTAAAACAAAATGAGGTTTTTACAGCTATAGGAAATATAGAAAAAGCTTTTGAGGGAAAGAAAATAATAAAATATTCTGCACGAGAGAAGATGGGTATCGATGAGTTGTTTGAATCTTTATCTTAAATTTACCTTTTTTTATAATTTCTTTTATTTTTCTTAATGTGGATATTGGTAGGATGGGTGGATGGAATTACAAGAAATATTTTTACAAATGCAAAAATTACCAAAGGGTTTTATTATAGAAAATCCTCATGATTTTATATATACAGATTTTAAGTTACCAAAGCATGTACTACATATTCTTAATACAAATAATCAGAACTTACTATTTACAAGATTATCAATAAAACATTTGGCTGAGAAAGACGAATTGGGTTTATATTTATTTGAACATATCAGAGAAGTACTAGAGAATCCTGATAGTGTACATCTCGGTAATTTTTCAAACAGATTTCTTATATCAAAAGAAGTAATTATTAGAGAAACCAGGAAATCACATATCATTACAATAGAAATAACTGAAGATAAAGATAATATTATAGTTACAAGTTTTATTGGAAAAGTAACCTATCTTAAGAACTTAAAACTTCTCTGGGGAACGACGTAATCCCCATCTCAACAACCTCCTGCGAGGTAGGTGGCAGTAGCCGAATTTCTGCACTTAGAGAAGTTTTAAAGTCTCAAAACTGATTATCATTATATACACACTTATCTTATTGTCAAATTAAATCGCCGGCCTGCATTTAAGCAGACCGACGAGGTTGGAGTTAAAAAATTAATCAGGGTACAAAAAGTCATCACCGGATTTGTGCCAGATCTTTTCAGCAAGACCTGAACGTCCGAGAATCTGACGAGTCTCATCAATACTTTTAGCAATATATGCGGCTTTTGCCAAAAAATCTCTGTACCCTTTTGCCTGACTACGAATCAAAAGAATAATAGCACTCATCTTTCTGTATCGATCTTCTCCGACAAGTCCTGCAATAGGTCTAATCATTTGCGAGAAGGCATCTGAGTAAGTCATCCCCCATGCACCGGCACAGATACTGATAAAATCAGCAAAGTCACGACTCCAAAGCGAATCCTCACCTTGCTTACCGAGGAGTATTCCAAACTCTTGGAGGTCACAAACAATGATCTCAGATGACTCAAATTTGTATCCAAGAGAACTAATCCAACGATAAACATCGTCAAGTGCACCTATTGCAGAATCAGCCTCTACTCCAACAAAATCAAAATTTTTGGTTGACGAAGGGTTCATAACATCACTAACCCAAAGTGTGCATGAGTTACCATCATTGTCGATAAATAATTCGATCAGAAACGTTCCAGGTGTTTTTTTCATGTGTGTATTTTAAAGTTAAACTATATACAAAATATCACAATAATATAGCTCTGTCAATCCTTGGTATCACAACCCAAACGCACTCAAATCCGCCACAGGCTTCGGTTTCGGTTTATCACTGGCAAACTTGGCATCTATTTCTTCTATAACACTATCCTTATCCTTTCCATACTTGAGGTATGACAACTCCTTCAATGATTCCACTATATTCATATTCCCCTTTGCTTGCGGCATAATACGCACGTTGAATGGCTTTGTTGGTTTACCGTGTGAAAGCATTTTTATATATGCATTGAAGTTATCTATGTTCATTATGTCTTTTGCCAAGAAAACTGGCTCAAATTGTTTCTGTAAATACTCCGCATCCTCAGCGCCGGTTCTGTAAACTACCATATTTCCAACATTACCAAACACAGAAGCTTTTATCTTGTCGTCAAGCTGAGCTATAAATTGATGTGCCATAGTAAGAGAAAGTTTATATTTTCTTGCTTCAGACAGTATCGTTGAGATTGATGGAGTGGTTATGTTTTGAAATTCATCAATATAGAGATAAAATGGATTCATATCTTTTCCAAATGAGTCCACTCGAGAGAGTGCTGCCATCAAAATTTTTCCAACAACAATCAAACCGATCAAGTTAGCATTGATATCCCCTAATCTTCCTTTAGATAAATTTACCAAAAGAATCTTTTTTGTATCCATTATTTCGCGAAAATTAAAAGAAGATTTTTCTTGCGCAATGATAGGTCGCATGATTTCGTTCGATGAGAAAACATCGAACTTTGAAGTGATGTATGGGATCATGTTTGCAAGTCCTGACTCCCCTGAAGTTTTCTCAGCAATCTCCGTCCAAAACTGTTTTACGATTGGATTTTTACAGTGCGCGATTTTCATATCACGAAAACTTTTAACAGCCATGACACGCGATATATCAAGCATCGTGCAACCCGACTCTGGATCTTCCATCACGAGCATCGTAGCGTTTCTAAAGTATTGTTCGAACATGGGTCCCATTGATTCTGGATTGGCACCATACAGTTTTTGGAAAATACTAAAAAGCTCGTTTACCACAAATGTTTTTTGCTCAGGGTTAGATGTGTCATATTCAAGCATGTTTAACGCCATTGGGCGATCTGTATGACTTGGATCAAAATAAATCACATCATCGTACCTCTCTTTTGGAATTTGAGACAATATATCTTGCACATCATTTCCATGTGGATCGATAAAACAAACACCTTCACCGTTTTGAATATCTTGTATGATCAGATTTTTTAGAATACTTGATTTACCTACACCAGTCTGTCCAATCACATACATATGTCGAGCTCTGTCTTCAGCAGACATATAGATATCCTGCTCAACATTTCTATGGACATTTTTACCAATCAAAACACCATCCCCTTTTCGTGGAATATCCAGTGGTGCCGGAGCTGTCGCCGCTGTTGACTGCTTAAGTTGAGGTGAAAAGTTTGACTGAGTTGTCATAGGAAAATGCATCACTGTCGCTATTTCTTTTATCGATATTGGAAGAATTTGATCTTTATCAAAAAGACGAAATGTAAATTTATAAAATAATTCTTTTAACTGACTATCTTTTACACGATTCCATTTAAAACTATTTCCCAGCGCATTGGTAAACTGATTGAACGATGATTCAAGATCTGATAAAATATTTTCAGCTCGCATCCTATCTTTAGCCGATGCAATTAGCCTTATGTTTGTCTCAATAATCGGAGATGATATTTTATGTTTTATTTGTTCTACTGCGATTTGATCAATGTATTTTTCTTTATGTTCATCTTTTTTACTATCGTCATATGAAAGTGCGCCTTCAACAACTTCTTTTCCCATCTCTGATGCTACTTTAGAAAATTGACCCCAGATAGTATGTCTAATGTCAGTGGTCTTTTTTAAAGATTCACCTTTTAAAATGTTGTCGAGTGCATCACGATATAACTTGTGATAATAATCACCAACGTTATTGAAAACGATTTGGATACAGGCTCCTTCTCCATTTTTTTGGATTTTAGATAATGAGTTCAAAATCACGTTTATTGGATCAGCATCAAATTCTTCATAGGTCTTGATAGGATAAATATCATCTTTCACAAAGGAGGCAACAGATGCTAGAGATACACCATTTTCATCAAAGATATTATAGTCATTGTGTTCGATCTCAATCTTAGCTTCTGGAAATACTGATAAAATATGTTTTTCAAATAAATCTTTTTTATCATTTGGAACTGATACAAAGAAAATAAATTCTTCACTGCCTTCAGCTATTGACAACTCTATTGTCATATTATTTTTACTATCTGCAAACTTTTTACCAGCTTCTGCAATAGAGCTCATACCAAGATAAAATTGTTCCATCACAGACAAAAGTTCTTTCAATGGCTTTTGTGCACCATCTTTTTCTTTAAAATCAGGTAAAGATACTTGATACAGGGTTTGTTTAATACTTCTATCTATTGGATCGTTTTCTTTTAAGTTTGGAACAGTTAACCCTGCTTTAATATATTCTACTAAAAATCTATGGAAATCATCTTCAAGGTGTGGATTTCCTGTATTTTTTATAAAGTTCAATGTATTGTAAATACCGTTTTTATTCATCAAACTCCAATACTCTTCCATATTTTTATCATGACCTTCAGGTGCGAGGTTGAGCACTATTTCGGATCCGTTTTTTTCAGGTTGAATATATGATTCATGAAGTAAATCCCTACCTGTTTCTTTATGATATGTTTTTATTTCCTGAGTGATAATTTGATCTTGTTCAAATTGATTGCTATTTTTTTCTTGATTTTTTTTTACTTCTCCTCGTAAATATTCAAGTTCTTCTTCAAGAGATGTAAAATTTTTATTATCTGAAGACGATTCAGAATTAGGTGGCTGTTTATTTTCATTATCTAATTGTTCTACGTTTTTTTCTTGCATGTGTTACTAGTATTATAGCAGAAAAATTATATTAAAATTAAAAAGATTTAATGTTTAAGTTATTTTTACTCTAAAACCCATCCACAGTAAACGTCAATGTCTTGGCCACCGGATCATAGGTCATGTGAGGTGAGGTTGAGGTGGCATACGTTACTCCATTTTTTGTAACCATTGGTTTTGTTAGGTCTATGTTGTACAGAGTGATGGTGGCTGGTTTGTTGAACTGAGGAGCTGTAGTTGAGTCTATATATACCTTCTTGTTAGCTATAGTTACATATGCACCAAGGTCTACACGTGTTGTTTTATCTGTTGCTCCGAAGATGTTTACAGGTTGAGTGTATTTTACCTTACCATATACAGAGTTAATATCTTCTATCTCCAGATTTGTGATGTTTGTTGAGTCTGTTGTAGATATGTTGTTTATCATCTTAAGCCCTGAGAGTAGTGGAAGTGGGCAACCATAGATATTTACTAAGTTTCTAACGAGTGCTGGTGTGTTTAGACATTTATCTTGCGTGTCTAGGACTGAGTCTTGGTCGAGGTCGATGGTGTCGACGGTTTGGCCGGAGGCGGCGATTGAAAAGTTTATATATGTCGGATCTGAATACGTATCAGGAGCAAGACCGTTATATGAATGCACCCAGAATTTATAAAAATTACCAGGAAATACAGGCACTGAGAATGATCTTGAAGTGTGATCGTTTTTTACAATATAAGCATCTCTAGAAAAAGGAGATGAGGCAGTACTTCCAGCCCAGCGTCTAGTGGTTTCTGTAGTCATACTTGAATCTGTATATTCTTTAACTCTTACATAATATCTATCAGCAGTACTTACATTATTCCAACTTACTACAACATTTGTTGTATTTGATGGATACTGGGCATTGTCCGATGTTGGAATGCTAATAACTGGAGAAGTTAACGCACCTGCAGTAGGTTGTGAAAACACTGCTGTTACACTTTTATTTCCATCCATCCTGAGGTTGCACTCAGAACCACCTGAACAATCTCCAGCCCAGCCGATAAATGAATATCCTGTTAACGGTTCGGCAGATAACTTTGCTGTCGTGTTTCTTGAATACTTGTTTGAATAGTTCATGATCACACCTGCACCAGTTGTTGTTGCGGTTAATGTATACATAGTGCCCGGAATCAAAGCTGAATCTGTTGCAATATATGCATTCCACATATCACGTGTGAGTTGTGGAACCTGACCACCCAATGGAATCCATCTTTCTATGTGATATCTGATATATGCTTCTTGGTCAATATCTTCTCTACCGTTCATAAGGAGTATTGTTGCAACCTGGCCAATATTTGCAAGACCACTTGAACCCCTGTACGGTATACCCCAATAAGGTAAATTTGGATTACTTGAAGAATCCCATTCTGCTGAATTACCTGGATTATTATGATAACCGGAACTCCATTCTGGTGTCCCAACCATGTCGGCTGTAAAAGGTTTAAGTGGTGGCGGTACACGTGTGGCACGAGGGGTGTTAACATCAGTCCAATTAATAAACTGATGATTTGCCAGCTCCTGTATAGCGGGATTACCGCCTATCTGGTTCAATATCTCGACATCATTTAAGACTTTCCCTGCTATAAAAGTTGGTAGCAATCGCCCAACATTGTGTCCTCCAAGTGGGTACCACTGCATTCCCGCATCGAGTAGCCCATGATTGTCTATTCCCCATTGAACCATATTGATGAGGAGTGGCTCTTTTTCAGCATTGGATGCATTAGAATTTAGTTGAATACCAGCATTACTTGAGACACGTGCAACATCATCAGCACCATACGCTCTTCTCGGATACCAACCAACTTTTGGTTCTGACCATTGAGCTTTCCATGCTGAATTGTCGGCCTCATAACTCATTTCCAGAAGTGGCCGCTGGGTTGCCCAGGTTAAATAGCTTACTCTTTGATTGAGTTCAACATTTGCAGGATTTGGAATAGGTAGACTTCGAAGTTTTGAATAATCCAAACTTGCGACATTCCAGTTTGACTTGATTGTTTTATTTGTTCCAGCATACGGTGGTCTGAAACTTCCAAAAGTAGGAACACTGTCAAGAACAGTAAGTATAGCCGTTTCTTTAAAATATTTACCTTCTGGTGCTGGACCTGTCCATAATTCAGGACTACCTTTTGTAGAATACAGTGATTTATTGCCTGATATAGTGTATGGCAATTGAAGTGATATGTTTTTTGCAGCAGAATAATTATTTATACTTGGATGAACTCCGGCAAAAAAACCTTGAGTGTTTTGATTTCCAGGAATCGGATTAATCATTGATCCACTATAGTCACCTTTTGGATCAATATCAGCGATCACAACTGGCCCCACTACCCACCAGTCACCATTTGCAAATTGACCACAAGTTGGAAGGTTAGGGTTTGATGTACTTGTTGCAAAAGTCCAAGTTATCTCCCACTGAGTTACTGAAGTACATGTTTGTGTTCCATAACTCACGGGATTACCTTTTGATACTGATTTGTTAGTTCCAACCTTTATTTTTGTTACTTCATCAAACTTCTTCTTTGTCTTACTTCCAAAATATCCTTTAGCAGGAGTAAGATTGTATTTTGATTGGAATAAAGCTAATGCTTTTTGAGTGAGTGTTCCAAACTTGGTTGTTTCGAAGTTTAAAGAGCCAGGTTGACCTGAAATACCTATAGTAAATCCATTTGTATTTAAGACTTTTTGCATTTCTTTTACATAAGGAGAGATGTCACCAAGTTGAAGATCTGGGAAGGTTTGATAGTTGGTGGTTGCGTGTATAGGAGCAAGGTTAATAAATAAGAGGGCAATGATAGTGATTGCTCGAGTGATAGTGTGTTTTGTAAACATTAAATTTGTATGTGCCAGTTATCGATAATTATGTATATAGTATATAATACCAATGTCATACATACAACTTATCCAATAGTCAAAATCTCACAACCGTCCTTCGTTACAACCACTGTATGTTCAACATGAACCGCCAACCCCTTATCTTGCGTCACAAAGGTATACCCATCCGAAAGCTGATTCATCGCTGTACTTTTTTCAGTCAATATAGGCTCAATCGCAATGACATTTCCCTGTTTTAGAATAACCCCTTCACCACTCTTACCGAAGTTTGGAATAAATGGATCTTCGTGAATACCATAACCTATACCATGTCCACCCAATATAGTTGGTATTTTAAACTTATTACCTTTATTTCCTTTTATCACATCTTCTATTGCCTGACCGATATCACCAGTTTTAACACCTGGCTTTAACATATCAATTGCAGCATTTAGTGCCCGATTTGCTACATCAATCATCTCTTGTCCTACTTTATTATATTCTCCCCCACCAACAACAAGTGTTATAGCAGAATCAGTAAACATATCTTTATACCTCAAACCCATATCCAGTGTTACAACATCTCCTTTTTTTAATATTTTTGTTTTTTCATTTGGTATACCATGTACAACTTCATGGTTTACTGATATACAGATAGACCCGGGAAATGGCCGCTTGGCCCCACTAGGAGTATAGTTTAAAAAAGCTGGAGTAGCATTATTTTCAATACACAATGCTTTAGCCCTTATATCCAAATCTTTTGTTGAAACATTTTCAATAGCAAGGGTTTTTAGTGTCTGCAGTATTGTATACAAAATCTTACCACCTTGGCGCAAAATCTCAATTTCTTTTTCTGTATATATATTTATTTTAGACATGCGATTATATCTTTGTGAACTTTACCAGGCTCTTGCTCTCCATTTATGGTATGAAATTGAAATCTTGGATTATGTTCAAGATAGTAGATGGCCGGAACAACTTCTTCATCAAACCATTTTTTCTTAGCTTCAAATATATCCATACTATCATCATCTCTGTGTCGATTTTTCATCTTATCTACTGACCATTCATGACTCACATCGATATAAAATACTCGAGTATCTTTTATTTCATAAAAATCAAAAACATCAGAGACAGTCATAGCTTCATTGAGTGATCGTAATCCGCCATCCATAATTAGATTTTTATTTGTATCAAAATTATTTTTAAAATAATTTCCAATAATCGTGATACATAAAAAATCTGGATGTCGCCCCCCTTTATCATAGATTGCATCAACTTTCTTTGAAGTAAAATTATCCCTTTCTGCAATTAATTTTCTAAATTCGTTTCCCGTACTCAAGTACAGAGTATCTTCATTTCTTGATTTAAAATAGTCAATTAAACTCGCTGATTGTGTACCTTTACCGCAACCTGATCTTCCTATAAATATTACAGATGTTTGATTCATATCACTCATTATACAATATTTCTGACTAATATTCTCTCATACTGATCTGAGCATTGATCTTTTTTACAACATCAATGAGAGTTGAGATAACAATCAATAATCCTGTACCTCCAATACTTACGGTTGCAATATTAGTAAAGTTTTGAACAATGTTTGGTAACACCGCTACACAAGCTAGAAATGTTGCTCCAATAAAGGTTGTTCGAGTTACAATACGAGAAAGATAGTCCATGGTTGAATCTCCTGGTCTAATACCTGACACGAAGGCACCTTGTTTTTGAAGATTTTCTGACATTTGTTTTGGATCAAATGTGACAGCTGTGTAGAAATATGTAAACAGGAACACAAGTATAAAATATGCAATTCCGTGAGCCCATGCATTTTGTGACCAAATAGAGATAAATCTTCCGATATCTTGTAGTGTTGGATTTGAGGCAACTGTTAATATATTTCCTAAGAAAGTTGGAAACATTAAAAGTGTTATGGCGAAGATTATTGGCATAACTCCAGCTTGATTAAGTTTGATTGGAATGTAAGTCTTATGTGAACCCGATGCACCTTGGGAGGTGAGAGAACGAGCTTGTCTGGCATAGTTTATCTCTATAGGTCTTTCGGCCTCAGTGATATACACAATGAGTGCAATGATTGCAACGGATAATATTCCGATACCTATAAACAACGGAAGCTGAGTCGCATCATATGTCGACAGTATCCTTGAAACACTTTGTGGCAAAGCTGCAATAATACCAATAGTTATGATAAGTGAGATACCGTTTCCGATACCATACTCTGTAAGTCTTTCTCCAATCCACATCAATAAAATTGATGATGCAACAACAATAATCGCCACTTGTACAAAACCAAAAGTTGTTAGTCCGCCAAACACTTCGGGCGATTGCCTAGTTATCAAAGTTATTATTCCAAAAGTTTGAATAAATCCAATAGGAATAGTTAATAGTCTGGAGTATTGTGAAAGTTTTTTTCGCCCTGCTGCACCTTCCTCTTGCTGCAACTCTTTCATTGCAGGAAAAACCATGGTTAAAAGTTGAATGATAATAGATGCTGTGATATATGGACCAACACCAAGCATGAGTATAGAAAGTGCTGACAACCCTCCTCCAGAAAACAGGTTTAGCACTTGGAAAAAACTATTTCCATCAACAAGTGCTTTAATAGCCTGTACATTTACTCCGGGAACAGGAATAGCTGACAAGGCTCTAAAAATAACTAAAATAGCAAGAACAAATAGTATTCTGTTTCTTATAGTTTTATCTGAAAATATTGCGTTGATTTTATTGAACATATACTTTGCCTCCGGCTTTCTCGATTTTCTCGATAGCAGCCTTTGAGATTGTGAATTTTTTAAATGTTAATGCGTTTGTAATTTCTCCACTCGCTAAGATTTTAACTTTAGGAACTTTACCTTTCAACAATTTAACCAATTTTAAATCTACAAGTTTTTGTGGTGTCAAAACAGTTCCCACTTCAACAGAAGCAAAAGCAGATACGTTTAATACAACTGGTTTTATTTCAAAAGATTTGTTCATATTTTTACCACGACCTCGAAGCTTTGGTATCTTTTTAATAATCTCTCTAATTTCAGGACGTAGTTTACGACCAGCACGTGATGTTTGACCTTTTTGTCCACGTCCTGATGTTTTACCTCTTTTACTTCCACGACCAACTTGTTGTTTAGTTTGTCGTTGTGTTTTTCTTTTTAGTGTATGTAATTGCATATATTTATTTTATTATACCAAAATATTATTTTGTATGTTTAATTTTCTTAGTCGCTGATAACGTAGACAAAGCTTTGATAACAACTTTGGCATTGTTCATTTTGTTTTTTGTACCTGATCTTAATTTTCCGATAATATCTTTGATACCTGCGATCTCGATAACATCACGAACAGATGATCCTGCAACGATTCCCTTACCTGGTGCAGGTCGAAGTTCAACTTGAGCTGAAGAATATTTTGCAGACACTTCATGTGGAATAGTTCCAGTTTTAGTAAGTGGAAGTCTAATCATATTAGCTTTAGCTTTTTTATATGCCTTATCAACTGCCATGGCAGTATCTAATCCTTTTCCGGTACCGAAACCAATTCTACCTTTTCTATCCCCTGCAATAACCGCAACTGCAAAAGAGAATTTTCGTCCACCTGAAGTAACACGAGTTACTCTTCTGATTGCCACGATCTTTTGATCAAATTCAGGCTTTGGCTTAGCTTCTCTTTTAGGACCCCTGTTATCACGTCTAGGACCTCCTCTTTGAGGTCTATCGTTTTTAACAAAAGCGCGTGGAGCTTGAAAAGGAGCAGCAATAGGAGTTTCAACTTCAGCAATATTCTCTGCTTCTGTGGTAGGAGCTTCAACTTCAGGAGCTGGAATAGCCTCGACAGCTGCTTCAATCTCTTCTGCAATAGTTTCAGCTATAACTTCAGCACCTTCACTAGAAGTTATCTCATCATTAGCATTGTCATTTATTAAATTATCGTTTTGATTTGTGTCTGTCATATTATTATATATTATTTAATTAAAATTCTAGTCCAGCTTCTCTGGCCGCTTCTGCTAATGCTAATATACGACCTGTGTATTTATATCCATTTCTGTCGAACACTACTTTTGTGATCTTTGCGGCTTTGGCAGCTTTAGCAATTTCCTTTCCAACTTCAATAGCAGCATCCATTTTTTTAGCTTTCATATCTCCACTGTTTGCTTGTACTAACGTTTTACCTGCATTGTCATCGATGATTTGTGCATATGTAAATTTATTAGACTTAAACACTGTAAGTCTAGGTCGTTCTTCAGTTCCTTGTACTTTGGCTCTAATTCTGTTTTTGATTCGGTCTCGATTTGATAAAATTATTCTTTTCATATATTTATTATTATTTTAGTTATTTAAGATTATGCAGCTTTTTTACCTTGTTTTCTCTTAATAATTTCATCATCATACCTAAAGCCTTTACCTTTATATGGTTCTGGTTTCTTTAGTGATCTGATTTTTGCAGCGAATGAGCCAACAGCTTCTTTATCGATACTTGTAAATGTATACACTCCTTTTTCAATAGTAACAGCAACTTCTGAGGGTATCTCCACATTTACTGGGTGTGAAAATCCAAGTGCGAGTTTTAACATATTTCCAGTAACCTCACCTTTGTATCCTACACCTTCTAATATTAATTTTTTAACATATGGAGTGTTTACGCCAGCAATCATGTTTTTAGCATGTGACGAGTATGTTCCCCACAATGATCTTCCGAAAGCATCGTTTTGTTTTGGTTTGAAAGATATTTCTGATCCTTCAATTGATACTTCTACAATAGGTAGAAATTTCTTTGTTAATTCACCTTTAGGTCCCACAACTTTCAAAACGCCGTCGTTAAATGACACTGTTGTTCCTGCTGGTATTGTTGTTATTTGTTTTCCGATTCTTGACATATATTTTTATTTTTTTGCTTTAACTACTTTTGCAGTTTATAACTTATAAAGTGGAAGATCTTTAGCTATTGCTGGGTGTCCCTTACCCGAATTGATTATAAAATGATGATTACCAGATTTTGAATAAAAACTCTCCTCCAATCTTTTGTGCTCTTACTTCCCTATCAGTAAGAACTCCTTTTGGAGTTGATACCAAGAGTGCTCCATATCCATTTTTAACTTGATGAGCTTCTCTATATGATCCATATACTCTTCTTGAGTATTTAGATAATTGTTGCACACCTGCAATCTTAGGCTTTCCGTCTGTCTCGTATACAAGTGATACTTCAATATATTGGATTGGTGCCGCTCCAGTAACTTTAACATTTGAAACAAATCCAAGATCAGACAATTTGTCTAATATTGATTTTCTAAATTTTGAAAAACCAAAAGTTGTTTTTTCTTTACCAGCAATGTTTGCTGTCTTTAGATTGTTTATTATTTGTGATATTCCGTGATTCATATATTTATATTATTTACTTATTATTATTTACCTTTTACCATGATGATTTTTTAATACCTGGGATAAGTCCTTCATTGGCCGCCTCACGAAAACATATACGACACATATCGAAATCTCTCATATACCCTCTTTTTCTACCACACATAAAACATCGTCTTACTACGCGACTTTTAAACTTTGGTGTTTTTAGTGATCTTTGTATTACTGATTTTTTTGCCATATTATTATTGTTTTATCTTTATTATATTAAAATTATTTTTTAAATAAGAAACCTACTAAATCTAATAAGGCTTTAGTTTCTTCTTTAGTCTTACTTGTTGTAACAATTGTTGCTCCAAAACTAAATACGTCTTGAATGTTTTCATCTGTTGTTTCTGGGAATACAGTATGTTCCTTGATACCAAATGAGAAATTACCCATTGAATCTATACCTGTTACTGAAATACCTCTAAAGTCTTTTGTTCGAGGAAGTGCGATATTTACCACTTTTTCGATAAATGACCACATCTTCTCACCTCTCAAAGTTACCTTGTACCCTGATGAATCTCCAGCACGTAGCTTAAATCCAGCAACAGATTTTTTTGCTAACGTTGTAACAGGTTTTTGACCTGTGATTTTAGTAAGTCTGTCTAACATTAATTCTTTCTTCTTTGGATCTTTAATAGAACCAATTGTAGTAGTAACAACCACTCTCATAATCTGAGGTGCTTGCAATTTATTTTTATATTTGAAATCACCCTTTAAAGTGTCAAATGTTGTTTTTACTTTTTCTTTTACTGTTTTATGAGCCATATGTTTATATATTAATTATTATTATTTAACTACTACTACGTTTGATATATGTATAGGAGTGGCAACGGAAACAACTGAACCTTTCTCTCCAGACTTTCCTGGTTTGATGTGAGTCTTCTTCAGGTTAATCCCTTCTACAAGCAC
>JAYTDF010000060.1:0-4094 GCA_043736035.1 Candidatus Parcubacteria bacterium | reverse complement strand
GTTAGTTTTGTGATGATAAAGAAAATTAGAAATAAAGAAAAAACTCAAGAGTAGTAAATATTTTAAATTCATATATTATTATTATATAATTAATTTTATTTTTAATCAAAAAAAAACAAACTTTGGCATTAGATACCATATCGACCATCTTCGTCAAGTGGTGAAAATAGTTTTCTGGCACGGCTGACCATTTAATCATCCATAATTCAACCTATATAATTAAATTATTTAGGCTATAATAGTATTCATGGCTTTTACTCATCTACACACCCATAGTAACGATAGTTTGCTTCAAGCCGTACCTAAACTGCCTGATCTTGTAATTCACTAGCACGAATATCAGAAACAACTCTTTCAAGCTCTTCGAAATAGTTAAAAGGTAAATCTGGATTTTTGAGCCTATCACTATCTACAATAAATCCTTTTAATATATATTCACCAAGTCTCTCTGTTGCCCATTGACGAAAAGCAGTGCCTTGTGGAGATTTTACACGATATCCTACTGCGATAATTACCCTTAAATTATAGTGTTTTACAGATTGGGTTTGGGTTTTACCTGCGATTGCACCATGCTTAGTGGTATGTCGGAAATCCCGACTTACCAGTTTTTCTTCTAATTCACCTTCTTCAAAGATGTTTTGAATATGCTCTGAGATAGTAGACCTACCTTTATCAAAAAGTGCTGCCATCAAGTCTTGTGTTAACCACACATCCGTACCATCAAAACGCACATCTATCTGTGTTCTACCGTTTGGATCTTTATATATAATTATCTGCGAGGTTGTTTGCATATATTTTTTATAATAACATAAATTTATTTACATATATAAACTCAGTGTTTTAATACTACATACAGCTTTCCAACCCAACCACATCAAATCAACCACCAAATCATCCATAATTCAAACTATATAATTAAATTATTTAGGCTATAATAGTACTCATGACTTTTACTCATTTACACGTACATAGTAACTACAGTCTACTTCAGGCTGTACCAAAGCTCCCCGATCTTGTAAAAAAAGCCAAACAATATGGTATGAAAGCCATTGCTCTAACCGACAATGGCAATATGTATGGAACAATAGAGTTCTATCAGGAATGTGTAAAGAAAGAAATTAAACCTATTATCGGAGTAGACTTTTATGTTGCCAGCCGTACTCGTAACGATCGAGAAGGTAGACTCGATGCTAAAACTACACGTTTGGTATTGTTGGCTAAAAATTATGCCGGTTACATGAACCTCATAAAACTGGTTACCCGTTCTAACCTAGAAGGTTTCTACTACCGCCCGAGAATTGATACAGAACTTATTCAAGCGCATAATTCGGATTTAATTTGTATCATTCCATTTGATAATAGTGAGATTTCTAATAACTTAAAAATAAATGACTTTGAAGTTGCCGACAAAATTTATGAAAATTTAAAATCTGCCTATGGACAAGATGATGTGTATTACGAATTATTAAAACAAGAAGATATTTCTGGGTCGCAAGAATTGGAGGAGAAAATAATCACATTTTGTCAGAGACATGGTATTCCCCTAGTTGCATCAAACAATGTACTGTACATCGAACCTGAAGATAAAAAAGCTCGTTTAACTATGTTATCGATTCAGAGTAATAACCCAGATAGAAACATTACTGATGATGGTGATTTTTCATTTATTTCTCCAGAGCGTGCGCTTGAACTATTTTCGAGTGAAAATCCAGAAAGAGATACAGTATATAAACAAGCACTAGCTAACACTGGTCTGATAGCTGATAAAACAAATTTTGAGATTGAGCTTGGAAAATGGGTATTCCCAAAGATGGAATTGCCTGATGGGAAAAATGCCGATGAATGTCTTCGTGAAGTAGTGTATGAAGGTTTTGCCAAAAGAAATGTTGAGCAAGATGAAGTTACTTTGAAAAGAGTCGAGTATGAGCTCGAGGTTATCAAAAACAAGGGATACTCACCATACTTTTTGATTGTGGCAGACCTTTTGAAATATGCCAAAGAACATGAGATCCTCTCAAATATTCGTGGATCCGTATGTGGATCGATGGTGACTTATCTGTCTGGAATTACTCATATCAACCCTATCGAGTATCAGATTCCCTTTGAACGTTTTCTAAACCCAGAACGTCCATCAGCTCCAGACATCGATATGGACTACGCCGATGATAGACGCGCTGAGATGGTGGATTATGCTAGGCAAAAATATGGAAAAGATAAAGTGGCACAGATTGGAACTTTTGGAACTATGGCGGCCAAAGGATCAGTTAAAGATGTTGCAAGAGCTCTTGGGTATCCATATGAACTCGGTGATCGTATTTCCAAACTTATTCCTCTTGGATCACAAGGTTTTCTGATGACCATTAAACATGCACTCGAGATCACAGATGAGCTACGTGAGTTATATGAAAAAAACCCAGATGTAAAAACTGTCATAGACATGGCACAGAAAGTTGAAGGGTGCGCAAGACATATCTCCGTTCATGCTGCAGGTGTTGTTATTTCCCCTACAGAGCTAACTGATTTTACTCCCCTTCAATACGATACGAAAGGAGAAAATAAAATCATCAGTCAGTATGACATGTACTCTGTTGAAGAAGCGGGTCTTTTGAAATTCGACTTTCTTGGATTAAAAAACTTAAAGATCATTGCTGAATGTAAACAACTTATTCGACGACTTTACGAAAAAGAAATTGATATTGATAACATGGCCGTTGATGATGAAAAAACTTTTCAGATGTTGGCACGTGGTGAAACTGTTGATCTCTTCCAGTTAAACGGTGAAGGTATGACAAAATATTTGGTTGATTTGAAACCAACCACGATCCACGATATCAATGCGATGGTGGCTTTGTATCGTCCTGGCCCAATTCAGTTTATCCCACTATATATAGAACGAAAGCACAACCCATCCCTTATCACCTACATGGACCCAATGCTCGAAGATATTCTCGAAAAAACATATGGAGTTTTGGTATATCAAGATGATCTTCTGATGATGGCGCACAAGATTGCTGGTTACTCTTGGGGAGAAGTTGATAAATTTCGTAAAGCTGTTGGTAAGAAAATTCCAGAAGAAATGGCGAAGCAAAAAGAAAAATTTATCGACGGATGTGTGTCTCATGGTGGATGGTCAAAAACTAAAGCCACAGATGTGTGGAAATGGATTGAACCCTTCGCAGCCTACGGTTTTAACAAATCTCACTCGGTGTCATACGGTCGTGTGGCTTACATCACAGCATACCTGAAAGCTAACTACCCCGCGGAGTACATGGCCTCAGTTTTAACATCGGAGTCAGGTGATGTTGATTCTGTGGCAGTGTCGGTTAAAGAATGTCTCCGTATGAATATTGAAGTTCTTGCTCCGAACGTAAATAGTAGTTTCGGTAACTTTACTGTTTTGAAAGGACACAATGAAGGCCAAGATGCAATCTCTTTTGGACTATACAGTATTAAAAACTTTGGTGAAGGTATTGGGGACTCTATTATTCAAGAAAGAAAGGCGCATGGGATTTATACAAGTATAGAAAATCTACTTGAAAGAATCACTGATAAAAATTTAAATAAAAAATCTCTAGAAGCACTTATCAAATCTGGTGCCATGGATGATTTTGGAGATCGCATAGACTTGCTCGAAAACTTGGACCGCTACCTTGACTACAACAAGACGACAACCAAGCAAGATAAAACTCAAGGCAATATGTTTGATATGTTATTTGGACAAGTTGAGGTTGAAACATTGAAAGAAAAAGTTGAGCAGAGAAAAGAATCTCTTCCACAACGGTTATTGTGGGAAAAAGAATTATTAGGAATATATCTATCAGGCCACCCATTGGATAAATATAAAGAAGCCTGGGAAAAGAAACCGGTTAATATTGCAAAGATTTTAGATGTTGCAGTTGCTGATCAGGGGTATAATGACATATTAGGAATTATTGAAAACACAAAAGAAATAGCCACAAAAAAAGACGCGACGAAGAAAATAATTTTCTTTAAGTTGAAAGATTTGTCCGGTGAGATCGAGTGCGTGGTGTTTCCAAAGCAGTTTGAAGAGTTGAAAGCTAAAGTGCAGGATGAGTTTGTGGTTTTGATAAAAG
>JAYTDF010000059.1:0-5781 GCA_043736035.1 Candidatus Parcubacteria bacterium | reverse complement strand
GTTCCAGCCAATGGTGCCGTCCAACCTTTTTCTATAGTCCAAGCCCTAGTCTCTTCAACTCCTGTTGTAAAATAACTCATAACATTTAACAACTTGTATCCCGCCTTTATCAAATCATTAATACCATCATCATGTGACCCACCCAGCTCTTGTCTAAACATTTCTTTTTCTTCCCCTTCAAAATCTTTCAAATCATTTTCAATACGAGCATCAACAACAGTATAGATTGCATGTTCATTTTTAAAATATTCCATCAAGGCAATATATCTACTATCGGTTGTATCGTCTATAATATTTTTACTTCCACTTTTTTTATTTAACACAAACATAACAGGCTTCGTGGTTATAAGCTGAACATTTTTATTTAACAAAGTTTTTTGATCTTCGGTCAGATCTGTTTTCGATGCAAAAATATCTTTCTTTAAATTTTCTAATACTTTATCTAGTATTTCTTTTAAGATCAAAGCATCTTTATCATTTCTTTTTATATCTCTGTCCAGTGAAGACAATCTTTTCTCAACAACTTGTTTGTCAGCGATAATAAGTTCAAAGTTAATGATAGCAATATCGTCAACTGGGTCAACTTTTCCATGAACATGGATCAGATTATTGTCTTCATAAACTCTCACAACATGGGCTATAGCATTCACCTCGCGTATGTGTTGTAAAAACTGGTTACCAAGGCCTTCTCCTTCTGATGCGCCTTTTACGAGCCCTGCGATGTCTACAAACTCGACAATGGCAGGAACTGTTTTTTTAGTTTTAGAAAATTTGGCAAGCTTGTATAATCTTTCGTCAGGCACTGCAACAACGCCCACAGATGGGTCGATAGTACAAAACGGATAGTTCTCAGCCGGAACTGATTTCTTTGTTATTGCATTGAATAATGTTGATTTGCCTACGTTTGGAAGGCCTACGATGCCGATGGAGATATTTGTCATACGGTTGAGTTTAGCATATAACTACTTGAATTTGAAATTTAAAGAAAATTATACTTTTTTGTTGCGGTTTGGGAAACTGACCATACCGCAGCTAAGATTCATCTTTGTAATATAGCGTGTGATGTTGTTTTTTAAAAATATCAACAAAAAACACGAAAAAACGTGTTTTTTTAAATATAAATAATGTCTATATTTTTCTACCAAATCGTTCTAACAAAACTGGCATAAAGAATAATGAAGTAAGTGTAGATGTTATCAACCCCCCTGTCATAACTATAGCTAATGGATGCAAGAATTCCTTTCCTGGTGCATTACCGTTAAGAATAAGCGGAACAAGCGCAAGTGCTGTAACAATTGACGTCATAAGAACTGGCACCACTCTCTCTTTGGTAGCACGAGTGATGACATCTTTAGTAAATCCAATTCCATTTTCTCTTGCAAGTTCTTGAGCTCTTGTGATAAGCATTATTCCGTTTCTGGAAACTATACCAGCCAGTGATATAAAACCAACTAGATGGGCCAGACTTATTGTTCCCCCAAACATGTACACAAATATCAATCCACCAAAAAAAGCGATTGGAATATTTAACATTATTAGCCCTGTCAATATCCAGGACTTAAATGCTCGGTACAAAATCCATGCCACCAAAAGAATAATGATAGAAAACATAAGTGCAAGCCGAGTACTATTCTCTTTCTGACTTTTATATGTTCCTTCGTATGAGATCGTAATATTTTCTGGTTGCTGTCCTTGGCCTAAAGTAGATTTTACACTTTCTACAGCTCCAACAATATCCTTTCCTTCGTAGTTCGCACTAACTACAACTACCCTTTTCCCACCTTCATGACTTACTTTATTTCGACCTTCGGCAATTTCTATCGATGACACATTTCCAATTGACGAACCGATCTCACTAAATGCTACATCTCGTAGTCCACCGAAAGAGTTCCTACTTTCATTATCGAGTTTTGTAACGACAGGAATTCTTTGGAGCCCGTCTGCAACTTCGCCAACTTTATTACCAAGAAATCCTGATTCTACCTCTTCTCCCACTAATCCAGCAGATACACCTTGTGAGGCCAGAATATCTCTATCAGGATAGATATGTATCTCTGATATCTTAATGTCTCGAGATAACTGAGGATTAGTTACCCCCTCTATTGTTCCTAGAGTCTGCACGATACTATTTCCATATTTTCTTAGTGCATCAATGTCATTACCATAGAGCTTAATAACGATTGGTGCACGTACTCCAGAGAGCAATTCTTCAACACGGTGAGTAATCGGTTTTCCAACGGAATATTCTGCACCATCAAATCTACTAAGAACTGTCTGAATCTGAGGAATATATTCATTAATTTTTTCTGCGGATCCTTCTTTTAATACAACTTGTATTTCACTCGTATTGGACCCACTGTCGTGAGCATCTGCACCTGCACGTCCTGTAATGTGACTCACACGAGAGATAAATGGTAGAGCCTTAATTGCATCACCTACGTTTTGAGCATACAAAGTGCTGGTTTCAAGCCCTGTTCCATTTGGTAAGACAACACTAATCGTAAGTGAATCCTCATTAAACGGCGGTATACCTTCCTTACCTGCTTTAACATAAAGTATTCCTGTAAGTAGAATGATTATGAGAATTGATACCCCTATAACCTTCCAAAGGTCAAATAATTTTCCTAGCAATAGCTCTGTTTTTTTTTCAACCCACAGTATCAATAGTGGGGTTTTTTCTTCTGCCTCTTCATCTTTCAAAAGAAGAGCTGCGAGAGCTGGGGTCAGAGTTAATGAAACAATCAATGATGCAATCAATGAGACAATATATGCAAGACCAAGAGAAGAAAGTAATTTACCTTCAACTCCAGGAAGGAAAAAAACAGGGATAAATACAAGCACTACTAAGATAGTTGCATATATGATAGATCCCCTCACTTCCTGCACCGCATCAACTATTGCATAGAGTCGATCTTTGCCAGAAAGTTTTTTACCTCGAAGCCTTTTAATAATATTTTCTACGCTTACAATAGCATCGTCAACCAATTCACCAATAGCAACTGCAACACCACCCAAGGTCATAACGTTTACAGATAACCCCATTGCATAGAATATTAATGCAGTGATTGCCATAGAAACAGGAATGGCTAGTAGAGTTATGAAAGTTGGTCTCCATTTTACAAGAAATAGAAAAACAATAATCGCAACTAAAATAAACGCATCACGCAAAGCATCTTCTACATTCTTTAATCCTCCAGTAATGAACCATTCCTGTCGAAAAAGATCAGTCTCCATTACAACGCCTTTCGGGGCACTCTTAGAAAGATCTTCGATAAGAGTATCGATTGATTTTGTCACAGAAAGTGTTTCTGAATTCGGTTGTTTTGATACTCGTAATACCACACCATGTTTTCCATCCACAGAAGCAGTACCCCGAACCTGACTCGCTCCTTTAACAAAAGAGGCTATTTCGCCCAATCGTACAATACCTTGATCAGTTTTAAATGAGATAGATTCAAGTTCGGAAATTGTATTAGGAGCAACAAAAACACGTACCGGATATTCTTTGTCTTTTTGAGTGAGCAATCCACCAGATGTGTTAACAAGATTTATACGAAGTATTTCATTGACCATTTCCTGGGTTATGTTTAGCTTGGTCATTATTTCAGAATTGAGTCGAACTTGCCACTCAAGAACATCCCCACCCATAATAATAACATCAGACACACCACTTGTTTTAAGTATGTTCGGTCTCACTGTAAAATCAGCATACGTTCTTAAATCAATATCACTTACCCCCTCTCCCGTCACACCAATCCATATTATCTCCCCTAACACAGAGCTCACCGGTCCTAAAGAAATTTTTACTCGTTCTGGCAATACAACTTGAGAAATTTTCTCTTGTATCAATTGTCTGTTGCGGTACACATCACTCCCAAAAGAAAATTCAGAATTGACAATACCTAAACCAAACGAGGCTATACCTCGAACACGATCTACTCCAGGCGTTCCTAGCAAAGCATTTTCGAGCGGTGTCAAAACTAATTTTTCTACTTCTTCTGGTGCAAATCCATCAGCTTCTGCAAAAACTGCTACTGTCGGTTTATTGATATCAGGAAGAACATCAACCTCCATGTTAAGTCCTGCGACCACACCGAGTGCAGAAATAATGAAAGCTAAAATAAGGGTACGGTATTTGTGTATTGTTGAGTATTCGACTATTTTTTTAAACATAGAATTTATTCATCATGAGAATGTGGTGCATTCTCATCTTGAATTACTTTTTTTATAGATTTTGAATCGGACGGTGTATTTGTTTTCAAAAGCTCAGAAACAAGCTTTCCATTTTCCAGAACCACCTGCTGATCAACGATGATAAGATATGAGAAATCTCTCTCTAGGCCAGATAAAATTTCAACATATTCACCAAGCCCTCTACCTACTTTGACTTCTTGTTTTCTGATTGTTTCATTTTCGGTGACAATCCATACAAACGGATTAACACCTTCAAACACAATAGCTTTACGATTTACAAATATTCCTTTTTTAGAATTTTCTGGAATGATTCTGACTGATGCCCCAACAGGGAACAATGTTTCCTTGGAAATAATTGCTTCAGCCTGATACCCCCCTTTCTCGTCAATAATCGGACTAATACCGGTTATGGTAGCACTTCCTGCACCATATTCTGGTCTCCAGGTAATTGAAAGTGAGTCATCTTTACCTATGTCTTTCCATGAAGGAGGAATAGAGAACCTGACACTTTTCCTCGGATTATTATTTGAAATATATCCGATCCTATCAGATATAGTTACATAATCACCCACGTTTTTTTCAACCGTTGCGACGATACCGTTTTTAATAGCCAGAATCGGTATAACGCCTCCAACACTCACTGAGAGTTTTTGAGCAAGTAGTTGTGCACCTTTTGCTTCATTTTTTGCACGTTCATTTGCAGAAAGTTGATCAAGTTTTTTTAAACTTAAATCATTGTCATACCCAACTAAACTTTTAGAAAGTTCTACCTCAATCTGACTTCGTTCGCGCTCTTTGCCGGCTTTGTCTATTGTAGCTTGAGTCAACAAATTTGAAAGGTCTCGAAAATCAGTTTGAAGTGCAGAAATATCGGCCAGTGTATCTTTTTTGTCTGCTTCAGTAAATGAATCTGAAATTACTGATCCAGAAACAAACTCTGTAGTTTTATCTAAAAACAAACGAATATCATTATCTGATAGATTTCTAGTATTAACTAAATTTACATAATCTTTGAAAAAACTTAGGTATTGATTGTAAAAGCCAGGTTCTCTAGACTGAAATTTAAAAGATGCAACATACGTTGTATTTGAAGAACTGTTGTAACTTATTTCTTGATAAATTTCAGCTAGCGCTGTCTTACCAAAATCTTGTAATTTGTTTGCCAACAAATTTTGTTTTTTTGATATTGCTTCAAGTTCGGTTTGGTAGGTTGTAGATGCAGAACCTGTTGTTCCGTCATATATTGATCTTTGTTTGTTTGCTACAAACTTTAATGAATCTGCAATTTTTGTGAATACCGATTCGGTTTGATCAGATATTTTTTTGGCCGTTTCTAAATCAAGTTGTGCTTTTAGTGCATTTGCTTGTTGTTGTGCAAGTTGTTGTTGTTGCTCACTTGATACACCTGTTACCGTAACGTATCCAAGCACTTGACCCACATGCACACTGTCTCCCACTGATACATTCCATGAGCTTAAAACACCTTCCCTAGAAGGATTGATAGATGCTACATCTTTTGAAACGATTTCACCATAAAAACTACTCAACCCTTCTTGTGAAATAGCATCTGAATCCGTATCACCAACT
>JAYTDF010000058.1:0-1746 GCA_043736035.1 Candidatus Parcubacteria bacterium | reverse complement strand
ATGCTTTGTCATAAAAGCCATAACATTGTGAGGTTGACCACCAACAGTTATCTGAGTTTGATCAAGATAAACATGATCTGGTTGTTTTCCTATTACCTCAAAATCAATTTTTGAGGTAATGATGTCATTTGTGAAATAAAGACCAGCAAGGTTAAACCTGTCTTGCTCCACAGCGTAAAACAAAACTTGATACTGACCAGCTGGAGCATTTAAAGGTAAAATATAACTATATGATACATTAAATTTTCCGTTTTTATCAAGAGTAATATTATCAACAACATCAAAATCATCAAGAGTTATAATCTCAGATCTCATCTTATTTGGATTTGGTATATTTTTTATAAGCCTAGCTTTTATATCTAAACCAACGACAGGATAAGTGTTATTATTTTTTATGACACCAGTAATCATAACAGGGTCACCTGCACTGTATGAAGAAAAACCAGAACTTAGATTGACATTAACACTACCAAACTTATAGTAATCAAAACATGAAGCAAGCTCTCCTTCTTTTATATCTTTAGGATTAATTTCTAATAGAGAATTTGTGCTGTTGAAGTTTGTCGTACTCGTACTTGTTGTACTACCAACACCTACATTATTTGAATAAAATTTTACAAACGGCTGATTTATTAAAAAACCATCTTGATCATACATATCTTGTTCAGATGTAGTTTTTGCAAATACAGGAATCGATACAATCAATAAAACAAAACATGCTATGCTTAAAAATTTTCTCATACAGATAAGTATATATATATATATATACTTTGTCTAGGAAAAAAACCTGCCACTTGGGCAGGTCTTTTATTAACGACGTAGAGTGAGTGAAATACATGTGATGATACATGTATTTCCGAACCGAGGAGTTAACGGTAAATACCCCGGAGCTTTGCTCCGGTACACGGACAAGCAAAGCTTGTTCCATGTGATACCTCGATGCGTAGCACTCGAGGTGTATTCATTTTCTCAAATCACATCTCTTTAAAATTTTACCAAAAATCTATTTTCTATTCCCCCATCCAGCCATCGTCACCAGCAAGTTTGATCCCACAAATATAGATGAATATGTTCCAGCAGCAATACCGATGATAAGTGCCAATGCAAAGTGATGTGTCGTATCCGGTCCCCATACATACACTGCAATCAATGCAAGAATAGTCGTAACTGAAGTATTGATAGATCTCACAAAAGTTTCTGAAACAGAAATTCCAACAATCTCTTCAAATGATTTTCCTTTTACAACTCGTAGATTTTCACGCACGCGGTCGAACACTACGATAGTATCGTGAATAGAGAAGCCGAGAACTACAAGTAATGCAGTGATGAACAATGCATCTATCTCATACCCTCCAGTAAAATGATTCATGATTGCAAAAAATCCAACCGGAATTATCACATCGTGGAACAAGGCAACAATTGCCGCCGCACCATATTTCCATGAAGGAACAACACCTGAAACTTGTCTAAAGGCAAATGTGATAAACAACACAATAGCCAACAAAACTAAAACAATAGATGTGATGGATTTTTGTTTTAATTCTTGTCCTAAAGTTGGACCAATAGTATCAATTCTTTCAATCTTATGTGTTGGTAATATTAAATTTAATTTGTTTGCAAATGTAGCATCTTTTGCTTCGATAACATTTTTTGTTTTTATAATAAATCCAGCAGTTCCGTACGGTCGCACAACTGATCCATCAAAGTTTTGATCCAATACTTTCTTTGCATCAGCTTGGGTTATAT
>JAYTDF010000057.1:0-4646 GCA_043736035.1 Candidatus Parcubacteria bacterium | reverse complement strand
AAAAGGCTAGAAAAACAACAGTTTTTAATCCAAAACATCCAAATACCCTCCTTGAGGTATTAGAACAAAAGAAAAAGGAAATTCAAACAACCACGGAATCATTTAAGGGTATACTTGGGCAAATGTCGTCTGATTTCAATCTTATGGCAGGAAAGCCTAGTATTCAGTTTTTCGAAGGTCTAGAGGGTGTTAAAGAGGTATTGGAGGACTCTTTATATACAAAAGGGGAGATACTGAGTTATGCAGACCTTGAATCCATACAAAAATACATACCTGATATAAACGCCTGGTATGCAAAAGAAAGAGAAAAAGATGGAATAAAAAAAAGAGGGTTGGTATTGGATACCCCTTTTAATCAAGATTTTCTATCAAAATACAACAAATCAATAACGGACACCAGAACACTTCCTATAAACAGCGAGCCGTTCTCAACTATCGTGCAGATATACAATGACAAAATTTCCTATATAACGCTCGGCGAGCAATGTATCGGGGTAATAATTACAAGCAAGGCTATCTCAGATACTCATAGAAAATTATTTGAATTTGTATGGAGCATGGCTAAAAAAATAGAGTAAATTTTACCGCCCCTTCTAAAAAACCAAAAAGCACCCATCGAAATGAATGCTCTTCAGGAAGACATCCCTCAGAATGTTCTCACAGCGCTTCTAGGCGATGTACACACAGCACACTTACCCGCAAAGGCGTATCTAGAAGTCTTACCTTGATTAACATCTTATTATAATCCACTTTTCGTGTCAAATTCATCTGGATGATCTATCATATCGATAACTTTAGTTACAATATAATCATAAAAATAAGTTTTACCAAAATTATATTTTGCATAAATAGCGTTTGCCAACAAATCAACAACTTGCAGGTATCGATTTTCCTTCGAATCAGAGTATTTGAGATGTATATTTTTGACGTATTGTTTATTCTTAATTAATTCTATATTTAAATACTCATTCAATGAATCTTCAGCAGTAACTTTTATATTTCTATTGTCTACAATAATATAAATCTCTCTGTTAGAGTATTCTTTCATAACCTTCTCCAGCAACAAGTAGATCACATAGTTAAAATAGATATGTTTCTTTTTAAAGAAAATCGGGTGAATTTTGTCTTTATTTATAGTCAAAAATGAAATCTCAAAATCTGCTTTCTGTAAATAATTAAAAAATATAATTTTTTCACTGAATAACATTTCATTAGCATGTAGCTCTTTATTTTCATCATCTGCATATATTTCTTGAGAGGTTCTTTTAACAATATTTTTTACTGCCTTCATCTGATCCAGATTTAACAAAAGTGCACATATGATAAAATAAGGCCTATTCCTTTCAAAGCCCATACTTCCAGATTCATCTATGTAAATGTATAATTCGTTATTGTTATTTTCCACCCACAAATTAGACCACAACAACCATAATGAAAACCTTAAGAAACAATAAAGTTTTATAAAATAAAAAACCCATACATGATAGGGATTTTTTAGGTTATATAAACATATTACTTACCTACACCAACCTCTCAAAAATCCACCACACCACAGGCTGAAACACATTCCATACCAAAATAATCACAATCATCAAGAATATAAAATTTCTAGCTTCCAACAGCTTTCGAAGCTTATAATATGTCTGCGGAATAAAGGCAAATAATATCTTTGATCCATCAAGCGGCGGTATAGGAATAAGGTTAAACAAGGCCAATACAAGGTTTACCAGTATCGCCGTCTGACATACATTCATATATACAGCATTCATAGGCACAAAGTGTATAAGCAGCGTAAAGATCGTTACAAAAATAATGTTTACTAGAGGACCAGCAAATGCAACCAATGCCTCGCCATATTTTACATTTCTAAAATTATACGGATTGATTGGCACCGGTTTTGCCCAGCCAAACAAGAAAGGAGAGCTTAGGAGAAACAATCCAACAGGGATAAGTATCGATCCAACAATATCAACATGAGCTATGGGGTTTAATGTCAAACGTCCTGCGTCCCGAGCAGTTCTATCGCCTTGCCACAAAGCTGCCAAGCCATGTGCCACTTCATGAGCGACAATTGAGACTATTAATATGAGTATCGATAGTATTTGCATGTATTTATTTTCTTAAGTTTTTTAATTCTTCAAGTATTAAGTTTAATTGATTATCGATTTTTGTGAACTTGTCATTTACCTCTTTCTCTCTTTTGGTGTCACCCTCCTCGATTTCATCAACATCCTCTTCAATCTCTTCAACATCTTCCTGAATCTCATCAATATTTTCTTCAATACCTTCAACATCCTCCTGGATCTCATCAAGGTCCTCTTGAATCTCATCCAAATCTTCCTCAACCTCCTCCAATGACTCAGTGTTCTTGTTTACAGCCATCTGTATAAAGATAGAGAGGTAAATAGCCTCAAGAGATACAAGGGTTGTTAGCATAAGCAGAACCTTTTCGGTCGAGACTCCGAGAAGTATGAGTAGTCCAGAGAATAAGAATATACCCGTATGTATATATAATGACATCATTGATCCAACACTCTTTGATACCTTTTCTTCAAAAGTCGCAGGTTCAACCAATTTTGGTACTTTAACCTTTTTGATACCTTTGGTTTCGTCCTTAATTTTAAGCATAAATTTAAATATAGCATACTACGTATATACATTGCCACAAACGAGTCTTTGTGCTAGTATACTTGTCATGGCTAAAATTTGTGAAATAACAGGAAAAGGATCAATAAACGGAGGTACATATTCTAACAGAACACGTGCTACTCAATTTAACCCTGGAGGAAAAAGAAGAAGATATGTTAACCTACAAAAGAAAAGAATCTTCGTTCCTGAAATAAACCAAACAGTAACACTTACTATCTCAGCTAAGGCTATCAAGACTATCAATAAAAACGGAGCGTATAAAACTCTACAAAAAGCTGGTATCTTATAATCAAACTCTTTCAAACAACCTCTCGTTATTGAGAGGTTTTTTGTTGTTTAGCAGTTTTAATTTTCGTTTGTATAAATTTGACTCTTTGTTCAAAAAATCAAAACTAGTTGAATAGGTATTTATCTTTGTGATCAGTGATATTTTAGTATTAGTTATGGACATATTATGCATCAATCTTATTCTTTACTCCAGTACATACACAATATTCCCCTCATTCGAAGTCTCCCGGATATGGGAGTCTTTTTTGTTGAGATATACTCTATATATAGTCTCTTCATTTGGGTGATGGTATTTATTATTGAGACCAGCGGATACTATATAATCTTGTGCATTAACTTTATTGAGAAAATCTATCCCTGATGAGTTTTTAGAGCCATGGTGCCCTAGCTTTAATACGCTTGATTGTAGAATAGGGCATGTATCTTCTACACAGTATTGTTTTATCATTTCCTTTTCAACCTTTATAGGAGCATCTCCTGTGAGTATAAAACTAAAGTTTTTATGAGTCAGCTTTAATACTATTGAATAATCATTATCATCTACACTTTTACTTTTTCCTTTTTTATCTTGATACGGAGCTACGATTGGATATAAAAATTGTACATTAAAATCTTTAAATTCAAAGTCTGGATGTACAACCATATCTTGAGTTGGTACTTGTTTAGTTTTAGTAATTTTCTCTAAATCATTTTCAGTCTGACTTTCTTTCTGTTGATTCAAATCCAAAAAACCGTTGTGAACAACCTGATCTACATAACCTTTCTGAATAAGGTTTGTTGCTTCGCCAATATGGTCCTGGTCAGGATGAGTTAAGATGAGACTATTTATATGTACTTTGTAACATGATGTCACTCTTTGAATCTGTTTCAATACACCTGAATCTTTATTTCCTGTATCCACCAGAATGGTCTGTCCAAACTTATTTTCTATATATATCGCATCGCCTTGTCCAATATTAAGAAAAGCTACCATATCCCGCTTCTCATTACACCCTTTATTTATATATAGAAAGATTCCTAGGCAAATATTTACAACAACGAGTAAGCCTAAAATCAGGTAAAATATGTTATATTTATGATATATATCTTTCATCTAATCATTAAAGCATATACTATATCAAGAAAAACAAAAGAAATAATAAATATATGACATACAATACATACATAGAAAAACAGTTCAATATTGGCGAACTTAAAGGAATATCAGCAAAAACTATAGAGGAGCATCTAAAGTTGTATGCTGGATATGTTAAACATACTAATCTTATCCTTGAGAAAATCACTGAATTATCAGCAGATACAGAAAAAAACCTCTATACTATTGGAGAATTGAAAAGGAGACTAGGTTTTGAGTTTGGTGGAATGAGAAATCATGAGTATTATTTTACTCAGTTTGAAGGTGGTGCTATGGTGGCAAATCCAGAATCTAATCTGTATAAAAAGATCGTTGAAACATGGGGATCATATGAAAAATGGCTAGGTGAATTTAAAACTGTGGCGATGACAAGAGGTGTTGGTTGGGCATTTCTCTATAAAGACGAAACTACTGGCAATCTGATAAATACATGGGTCGGTGAGCAACATGAAGGGCACCTGACCGGTCTTAAGCCTATCTTAGCACTTGATATGTGGGAGCATTCTTTTATGCTTGATGTTCCACCATCAGAGAAGAAGAAATATGTTGAGGCATTTTTTGAAAATGTTAACTT
>JAYTDF010000056.1:0-2345 GCA_043736035.1 Candidatus Parcubacteria bacterium | reverse complement strand
TTTTTATGACTTTATCTGTCTTTCCTGCTTCACCTGATACTTCTAGAGAAAAAGCGACAACACTTCCTGATCTTTCCAGCAAAATAGCTGACCTACTTTCTCTTCGTGACGAGGCAGCTCTTTCTTCAGCGCAAACTGCTGAGATAGCAGAGGCAATAATAGATGCTGCTATTCGACAATATCCTGATGTATCAGCTGCTTTAGTCGTTGCCCACCTTAGAATACAATTGGCAGAGAGTAATATTTTACTTGAAGATTCTCTTGCAGCATAATTTCTCTCATTCAATTAGCACTCGTTCAAAGGTATCAATATTGCAAATATGCTTACTTGCAGACAATACCTTTGAGATTGCCGGTGATAAGTTTTGCTGTTGTTCATTGATTATCTTTCCATACCGTTCGACCATCGATACAATAGCTATAGTCAGGTTTGCCTGGTATAGGGACAGATACCGCCCATCATATTACCTTCCCTTGTCTGCCACGTGTAGCACATGTCGCTCGTGACATGTTATTATGTGTTAAATCATTCAGTACTTCTACTACGTCTGGATTTGCGAAAAATGTATCTTCTTTTGGCCTACATGGTCATAAACTAAAACTATTTTCCCCATAGCTTTTCTCTTTTTCATAGAGTTCAAGACCAATAATGCGTATCGTTGAAAGTCCTGCAATTATTTTTGTTTCATCTGTTTCATCTTTATAAGGATTGAATGTCTTTAAAACTGTATCTCAGGAGATAGCGTCAGTTGGTTCCTCAAATATCACTGGTACATTAATATTTGAAATTACTAAATCGTAGATGATAGTGATCTGTTTATTTTTTAATGATTCTGCCTTATCGGGAGGGATAATTCTCGAAGTATTTTTGACACGGACAGGCATTCAATTCATATCTGTCCAGACAGTAATTTGATTATTTTTTTCAAAGTAGTCAAAAATTTGTTGGAATTCTTCACTTTCAAGATAATTCTTGATATCTTCATCGGATTTTTTCTCTGAGTTTTCAAGATCTCAATTTTCTGTATCTGTGTTGCGAAAAGTTGTAAAAGTTGAATCAATTTCTTTTATGAGCTCTGGGTCTTTTTTGATCTCTTCCCGTAGAGTGTTATAAAATGGTCAAATCTTCTCTTTTTTAATACTGAGATCGTATCGAATAACTTCTTGCTCACCAATCTTCTCTTTCTTGGGTTTATTTTTGAAGATAAAGAGCTGATTTTTGTCTGCAGATGTTGTGATTTTTTTGATAGCCTGCACGATAAGTGTTTTATTTTTTTTGTATATTTCTGCACTTTTTTCCATAGTAGCCTGTATATTTTTTTTTGTATCACCTTTTTCTATCTGTTCTGAATCAGTCTCTTTTGCTTCGGTTGTAGCTGATTTAGAAAGAGTTTCGGTAGGAATAATAATCCATTTATTCTTTATAGAATTAAGCTGCTCAACAAAGAATAATGTGGGAAAATCGTTTACTCTTACATAGTAATTATTTTCTTTCTTTAGTGCATCTATATTCATTTTGTAGGATACATCGCTCATAGTACCTTCGATATCTATATTGAGAGATCAATTTGCAAGTATTCCTGGTTTGACTTCCGATGAGGCACTCAGAGTGATTTTTCCTTTGGTATTTAATGGCATCATGCTCACATATTCTCCTATGTTTGACAAAAGTGATGGAGATTCTCCTGAGTTTATATCTGTTTTATTAAATTCAAAATATGTAGCGTCTTCATCACGGGGTACAATATTGAAAGCCACTGAAAATGCATAGTGAGCACTTTCTATTTGTGATATTTTTTCTAAGATTCCTGATGAAAAATTTGATTCCGTGTAAGTTGATGATCAAAAAATATCCGTTTTGGTCGATAGGGCATATATAGCTGTGCAGAGGAGAAGGAATGATATACATGACACAATCCATAATGTAGGGATTTTGTGTGAATTGTTTTGTAGCACTACTGGAGCTTCAATTATTGGAGATGACTCGGTTAGGAGTGGGCTCATGGAGGTGTTTTTTAGAGCCTGTACATATGGTTCTTGATGAACTAAATCAATTTGCCTTGTGAGGTCGGGGTCTGTCATAAGAAAAATTAACAAATATGATATCATAAGTGTAGCACAAGTTCACTAGTGATGCAATTATATCAATATAAAATATTATTTTAGCAAATTATTGTATACGCTCAAAAATATACTCAACGAGCTTATAGTCTTCGTAGATAAATTTTCCTGAAAAAAGACCTTCCTGATCGAGACATTTCAAGAACACTCTATCTCATTCCCAGATATTCAAATCAACGAGTTTGTCATTGTCTATCCATTCCAGCACCCCCTCATTGGATTCA
>JAYTDF010000055.1:0-2682 GCA_043736035.1 Candidatus Parcubacteria bacterium | reverse complement strand
TTCTAGATTCCATCCTACTCGCCTCAACGATCGCACCACATAGAAAGAAAAAGAGTGAGAAACTGGGGTAAAAAAGCCGTGGTTTTTGGGTATTATGCCCTAAGTTGAGATATCATAGCTGACTGTTCGATATCCTTAAGAAGTACTTTTACATAGTATTTACTTTCTTTATTTTTCGTACTCATTGGTATGCCCCAAAATACATTATTATTAAATTTCTTAAATATAAGTACAGGTCTTCTAAATAGCCTTCCTTTTCCATTTTCTTCATCACCAATATTTTCACCTAAAAAACACCAGAAAACCTGACCTTCTGCAATAACTAAATCAGTTCTCTGTGTACGATCAATTATAATTTTATTTAATACCCATTCAATAAATTGTTTTACCATCAGAATATGGTACCAAAACACACATAAACTTCTCATAAAGAAAAGTTAAAGAAACACTCAAGAAAATCTAAATTTTACTTGCCTAGGTCTAAAATATTATCAATCCCAATTTGATCCACAAACTCCTGCATGTGAGAGATCACAATCATCGCACCTTGGAATTTTTTCAAAGACTCGGCGATCACTGGTAAGTGTCTAAAGTTAATATGGTTTGTTGGCTCATCAAGGATCAACAACCCTGGCTTCATGGCAACTAAACGTGCAAATGCTACCAAACCTTTTTGTCCCTCTGACAATCTTCCGATCGGAGTATAGGCGGTATCTCCAGCTATTAAAAATTGTGCCAATGTCTTTCGTATAAAATGTTCACTGTTGTCTTTAGCAGCACATTCCTCCAATGTTTGATAGGCTGATTTATCAAAATCTAAGTTAGAGAAATCTTGTCTATAATACCCAATCACCACACCTTCTTTAATAGATTCTCCTTTAGCATGTCCTGAAGCCAGATTTTCAAGTAAAGTTGTTTTACCAATACCATTTGGTCCTTTCAATAGTAAATGTTCACCTTTTCGTAACTCAACATGTGTTTTTTTAGTTTTCAAAGATCCATCTTCTTTTTTAATATCAACAATTTCAACTGATGATAAAGAAAATAATACTCCTGACAGATCTGCTTGAGCTTCAATCGTAAATGGTTTAATTGTTTTATCTTCTCTTCGAACATCAACCATATTTTCCTCTTGCTCTTCTGCCTCTTCACGCATACGCTTAGCCACAAGTCTCATTCCACCTCCTTTATTAGCAAAGAAGTTCGCTTTATCTTTATTTTCTTGAATTTTCTTTTCCGCTTGAGCATTGGCTCGTCTTTCTTTTTCAACACGAATCGCAATCTCACTTACCACAGTACCGTATGTTCCAACATATTGTTCAACTTTTTGTGTATAAATATCTAAGTAAATAACACCTTCTGTAAAACTATTCAAGAAATCCGCATCATGAGAAATAACAATAACTGTCTTTGTATATTCCTTTAAGAATTTTGTTAAATGATCAATACCTGCTTTATCTAGATTGTTTGTTGGCTCATCAAGAAGAATAAGATCGGATTTTTGTATCAAAGCTTGAGCTAAAAGAAGACGAGCTTGTTGACCGCCTGAAAAATCTTTGATTTGTTTTTCTTTATCAGCTTTTAAGTGTACGATCTGTAAAACCTCATCAATTCTTGGATCAATGTCATACACTTTTTGTTTAAACATTGATTGGAAAAATTCACGAACGGTCATATCAAGTTCATCACGAGGAATAACCTGACGAGACACGGCAATTGTTAAATCCTTCTTGATATTGATATCTCCTTCATCATTTTCGAGCTCTCCAGTTATAAGTTTAAAAATAGTAGACTTTCCAGCTCCGTTTTGTCCCATGAGAGTTATCTTGGCGTTTTTACGTATGTTAAATGAAGCCTCTGTTAATACAGGTTTGTTTTTAATATGAGAGTATGAGACCTCATCGAAACTTACTATTGATTCCCCCCAGTTAGTTGACATATCGATATATCATACACTATTTTTTAGGTTTTGTCATGTAAAAAATTAAACCCCGTACTGTGACAGGGCTTTTTTTGGTTTTAGATTTGGGGTTGTTTTGTTAGGCGACAGCAAGGAATTTAAAATTCTCCTTGACCTTATTGTTGATAAATTCAATTAACGTCTCAAATTCATCAAGTCCAACTACATCTTCGAGGTTATCAATTCGCCCCGACAACGTTCGGCTTTGGAATTCGAATTGCTGAAGTCGAGTCAGTGTGGTTGAACCCCCGATGAGGTTAACCTGAATAGGTTCACTTAACCACACTGAGATTTTTGCCTCCATGTGTCTCGGATGTTTTTTCATAAGGCTGTCAATCAGTTGTTGCAAGTTTTGAGCAGTTTGTAAATTCATAGCCTTATAACTTAATCATAATTATGAAACACTGTCAATGGATTTATATATTTCATATCGTTACTATATATAAATGATCTACTGTCTCCCTATAGCAAAAAGCAATTGGCCGGAGGGTCGTGTAGGACCGGAAAAACTACAGGACTCATATCGCATTATAAAAGTTGCTGTTAATTTTGTAAAAAATGAAACAGTTGACAAGTTATTAATTTTCAGTGCGTTCAAAACTAAACATGTTAAAAAAATAGAATTGGATTGTATGATTGATACATGTAAGTTCGAAAAATTACCAGAAGGTAAAATGATTGTACGATCCGTTGGATATGACACAATTTCAGTTATTCAATAT
>JAYTDF010000054.1:0-5823 GCA_043736035.1 Candidatus Parcubacteria bacterium | reverse complement strand
CATCTCCCGGAATATCGAAGTAAATAAACCGACCTTCACACATGGCACCAAACCTGTTGGTCCGACTTACACCTTCCCACATAAATTCGTGAGCATTTTTCATCTTATCAACGACTTCAACAAGGTGCTCTCCGGGAGGTTGTTTGAAAAGCCAAGATATCGCCCTTGGTGTGAGTGTTGCATCAATACTACCACTACAAAACCTATCATTAACAGGAAGAGAGATGCTGTCGATAGTGATAAGCTGCTTCTCAGAAGAATCTGTTTCCCCGTCAAATATACTTAGGGTCAGAAATAACAAGTGGAGACTGCACCTGAGTGCAGCAATGCTTTTGGTAGAGGATTCGCCCTGCCCATCTTTAGACTTTATCTTAGGCAGTGGAAATTCCCACAAAATCCAGCCTGGCATTGCCGAAGGTGCCGGAGACAACGAGTTTTCAAAGCCCCAGCAACCCTTATTCGGCGGGGTGAAGTTTGAAAGTCTGAACAATTTCGCAAGATACTCAACAACTGGCGCTGTAGACCACGATTGTGCAGTCATATGTTCAAATGCTTTCTGGTGGACCATGATCCCTATAACAGATTTACTTCTCATTAAAATCTCATACCAACAAGGAATGCCGTCTATTTGTAGTACTTTTTTGTTCGTTTTCATAATTTTTGAATGTTTAACAAACACAGATTACCACCACTTGCACAACATGTACACCTTGGTATATAATAACCTCACTGAAAAGCGGGAAATCGGAGTATCCGCTGGCCTATATGGCAATGGAGGGGTGTTCCGTCCTCCCAGAGACTTTAAACTCACACACTGTGAGTTTTTTGTTTTCGAGCTTTTTGATTTTTGAATAGGCTTTTGAAAATATAGTCTTTATGTATACAGCCTCACCTTCAACACCTTTATCTAAGGCTATTATGAGGCCGCTATTTTCTATACCAACATCAGTTTCAACCAGTAAATAACTATTATTCTCTTGATCATCCAAAACCTTATAATTCAAATTGATCAGGATATTTAATGCAAGATCAAACAACTCTTTAATTTCAATAGGATTAAACCCGTCTTTTTTCCTCTTTTCAACTATATGTTTTACAGCTCTATATGTAATCCTAAGCTCTATCTCATCATCGTGCACCACGAAAAAGCTCTGGTGATTTTGAATAAATTCACCAGCTTTCATCTCGTAGTACCGCTCAATAAGTGACAAGATTGATTCCATTTCACTTAAACATTACAAACACATAGATAAATATCCCCACCTGCCCCAAAAGCACGACCCCAATCCCTATCAGCACCACCCACCCCTTCCACCACGAAAACGCTATTTCCCTTTTATCTGTATTGATTTTTTCAATAATTTCATGTATACTCATGCCATTATCTTATCAGAGATAATATGAAGTTATTCCGAAGAAATTATAAAGAAACAATAAATTAAAAATCAAGAAATATGGCAACAAAAAAAGCAGGTGGATCATCAAAGAACTTGAAAGATTCACAGCCAAAATATCTTGGTACTAAGTTATATGGTGGGGAGAAAGCGTCAGCTGGATCAATCATCATCAGACAAAGAGGAAGTAAAATCCTACCTGGTACAAACGTATCTATGGGTCGTGATCATACTCTTTTTGCCACAAAACCTGGTATCGTGACTTTTGGAACAAAGAGAAAGATCAACATTGACAGTACAGTTACTGTTAAGAAAATCGTTCACGTTAAATAATTAAAATCTTTTCTTGGCTGTAACCCTCACTCTACCGACATATTTATGTACAGAAAGTGAGAACACTTAGAAAATACCCTCATATAATGACAACATTAGAAGAACAATTTAAAGATATCCCGAATCCACCAAGTATTGGTGACGATATTGAAGGAAAAGTTATTACTTTATATAAAAGTAGATTATTCGTTGACTTATCACCGTATGGTACTGGAGTTATTTATGGTAAAGAATTTATCATAGCGCGCGACATCATCAGAAAAGTAAACTCAGGTGATCTTATCACAGCAAAAATATCTGGCTATGATGAAAAAGATGGATACATCGAACTTTCATTGAAAGAAGCGAGACAAGCACTGTTATGGAAGGATGCTGAACAAGCTGTTACCGATAAAACTCATTTTGAACTGGCAGTGCAAGATGCCAACAAGGGAGGTCTTATGATGAGTTGGCAAGGTATACAAGGGTTCCTTCCTGCTTCACAATTGAAATCAGAAAATTATCCTAAAGTTGAAGATGGCAACAAAGATAGAATACAAGATGAGCTTAAAAAACTTATCGGTAAGAAAATCTCAGTTTCTATCATAACTGCTGATGCAAAGGAAAATAAACTTATTTTCTCAGAAAAAGACTTTGATGCAAATGCAACACCTTCAAATAATCAAAGTAAAGGAAATGCCTCTAAAATGGCAGAAATGAGTGCCAAATACTCAGTTGGCGATGATGTTGACGGAGTAATCACAGGAACAGTAGACTTCGGAATATTCATAAAAATAAATGATGAGCTTGAAGGATTGGCTCATATCTCTGAACTAGACTGGGGTTTGATCGACGATCCACGAACAATGTTTAAAGTTGGAGAAACCGTTAAGGCACGTATTATTGATTTTAAAGATGGAAAAGTATCTCTATCATTAAAAGCAAGAAAAGAAAATCCTTGGACAGAGGCTTCTGCCAAGTATAAGAAAGATGACACTGTTACAGGTATTATCATCAAATACAATAAACATGGTGCGTTGGCATCGATCGAGGAAGGAGTATCAGGACTTGTACACATCTCAGAATTTGGTGATGACAAGACTATGAAGGAAAAAGTTGAAATTGGAAAGACATACTCTTTCAAGATTTCAATCTTTGAACCTGAGAAGCAGAGGATGATTTTGAAGCTTAATTAAGAAACTCACAAAAATAAAACGTATCCAGGCCGCCAAAAGGATACGTTTTATTTTTGCTCGTTTAGTGGTTTGGATACAGTGCGTGCCCTTGACGAGGTGGTTTTATTTGTGGTATTTTTCAAATACTGACAGTAATCAGTTGTACATTTACCACAAATCAATACAGATATGAGCACACCATCCACAGCACTAAAGACTCCTACCCGCTTAGGAGATTTCGACCAACAGGCCTTCATCCGTCACCCGTCACTGCCCGATAAGCGCCAATTTGTCGTACAAAACCCTGACCACGGCAGAGGTATCTGGTCCGACACCCTGAACAAGGCAATCCTGCCCATCGATCCGGTACAAAATCATTTGAATTTTGAAGGAATCAAACCTTCGATGCCGACTTCCAGGATTTTCTGGATTGGCGAAAACAATGCTCACAGAAAAACACTCTATATGGCAGAGTCAGAAACTGAATGTGCACACGAAGTCAAAATTCCACAAGCACACAAGTTTGGCTCTCTGTTGTCTGGAAACATCGTGCTTTTGACTTGCGACCAAATGACTGACCCTCACAGACACAAACTATGGAGCATCGACACCAAGGGTATGCAACCTTTGGAAGTTAGGTGTCAAGGATTTCTTGAGACGGTCCACGTCCTTGAAAACGGAAATCAGATCATCTTGGCTTTTCGGGCAAATGATGGTAACCGTGGACCAACCTCTGCAGGCATCTTCATTATTGACAGCACAAAATTCACAGTCGAACGGGTTCCGTCAACACCATAATCTCAAACACAAAGCACCTGTCAGGGTTCAACTCCTGGCTGGTGTGTTTTTTTGCATTCGTTTACGATAAATGATACTTTAAAAATAAGAACCTTAAATACCACCCCAATGAAAATCGAAGGAAAAAACAATCCCACGTTTAGAGACTTTATTAATGCCCTAGCTAAAAGGGAGCTTTTCAAACCACGCCGTCTTTCAACCAATCAGTTGACTGAGGCTCGAGAGCGTGATATTCGACCAGGTAAGTCTTTCCCTATCAAACTTTCAACAAGAACTTTGGGAGATCTACTTCTCAGTGAACTTATCAAATCAACATCAGTCGAAGATCTTCTCGTGTTCAATAGAGTGAGTCATAATGGTGCTATTGTTGAAATCACAGACTACATCAAGGAAAGTGGATTGGATTGGCCTATTGAAAAACGTGCTTGAGTAGTTAAAAACCTGTGTCACCCTAGGGGGTGGCCAGGTCTTTTTTATTTATAAAAATTTGACAACATAAAAATTTAGGAGGATAATTATCACGTAACCCGAACATTGCCATGAAAATGAAATCACCACCGAAAGTCTGTAAGAAAGGAAGTGTATTGGTACCGTTCATTGGCATCATTGCCGTGGTACCATTTCTCATTTTTGCCGCCTTGATTGTTATGTATGTCAATCTTTCTGAAGAAGAAGGAAAACGGCTTTGCAGAAACAACCGGTGGATATGCACAGACCAACCAGTGATAACTGAACAGATTACAGAACCTCTAACCCAAAACCAATGATTCCAATATCATCTAGGACCGGCACCACCCATACAGTGATGTCCGGCCCTTTACTCCCTTCATCATCTACTAAATTTATTTATGAAGTGAGTTTCTTCGCAGACTATTTTTTCTAGAAAAATGGTTGAGGACTGAAACGGAACGAAATAAATAAATTTCATTTTCTATTTGCGGTCTCAACAGCTTTACCCAAATCCCTCTCCATAAAGTATCCTAATGATTCTTTCATCTTCGGCATTAACCCCTTAATCAAAGCAGACTCCTCCTTTGAAAATTTTCCAAGTACAAAGTCATGAACTTCACTTTTATCCTTTTTAACCTCCGGTGATATGCCAATCTTCAATCTATAATAATTTTTAGTCTTGAGATGAGAAAAAATAGAGTTAATACCATTATGCCCACCTGAGTTACCACCGTAACTCATTTTCATTTTTCCTATCGTTTGGTCCAAATCATCATGAATAACCAAAACGTTTTGATTCTCAGAATCAGGCTTTATATTCTTACATATCTTTTTCAGGGCCATTCCAGACTCATTTATATACCCAGGAAGCGTTATAAGCTTAGTCTTGCTCAAAGACAGCGCCTCCGGAGACAAAGCCTTTTCCAGAGCAAAAACAAGGTCTTGACCTATATTATGGCGCGTATTTTTGTATTCTTTGCTCGGATTTCCCAATCCTATTATATATTTCATGTATGTGATATAATATAGCAAATATATGACAGAAACAGAAACTTTTATACCAGAGGTTATAAAGCCAGCCAAAAAAGACATGTCGTGGACTAGTTTTTTTATAACCTTAGCTTTTATCATTATCTTTAGAGTATTTGTACTGGAACCACACAATGTATCAGGATCTTCAATGGATGACACTTTTAAGGATGGAGATTATGTGATAGTTGATAAGATTTCATATCGATTCAAAAATCCAGAAAAAGGTGATGTTATTGTATTTAACCCTCCTGCCTCAGTTGAAAATAAAAGTCGTTTTATTAAAAGAGTTATAGCAACACCGACCGAAACAATAGAAGTTTTAGATGGTAAAACATATATAAACAAAAAAGTTGTCTCTGAAGATTATGTAAAGTATAAAAGTCCAAAAATATCACCTGCGACTTTTTTAGACGAAAATCAATATTTTGTTATGGGTGATAATAGATATGTAAGTTTTGATTCAAGATATTGGGGTCCCATCGTAAAAGATGAAATCCAAGGCAGGGTGCTGATACGATTGTACCCTTTTAATAAAATAGGTTTCTTTCCTGGGGCAAAAGAATATTCAGGGAATAAATAGATAAAAATAAATATATGAAAAAAATTGTAATTACAAAAAAAACAGTAACTGTAGTATCTAAAAAAAACAGTGTAGAAGGTGT
>JAYTDF010000053.1:0-16398 GCA_043736035.1 Candidatus Parcubacteria bacterium | reverse complement strand
GCAGGGCAATAAAACAATCCATAAATAAACATTCTCACAGGTTTTGTAATATCTTTTTGTGTTTTTTGAAAAAAAATAATTATAATTTTTTAAATCGGTGGAGATGGCGGGAGTTGAAGTCTGCGACTTCGGTACCACAAGGGTATTTCTTATTTTCTAATTCACTTTGTTCATAAGAAAATAAAGTCATATAGGTTTTAAATTTTCTCAAATTCTTTGAATTCTCGAAAATAAATAAAACCTTTTCAACTCCCTATGCAAGCCAAACTATTGGCTTGCTCCTCATATTCCAGCTGAGACACAAAAACCTCCCCTAAAGGACGGTTTTGTATATCAGTGGAGATGGAGGGAGTTGAACCCTCGTCTATATAGGTATAACACATACATCTACGTAACATAGATATGTTTTCAAATTTCATCTATATGATTTTAAATACACATCCAAACATCATATAGACTAATCTTATGATCTCGATTAAGGCTCAAGATAACACCTTAACCTTGCTTTGCTATATTACGCCTTATCTCCTACACAAAGCAGATAAAAGTAAGACGTCTCGCATGAGGTAGAGCTAGGCTCTAGCAAAGGCGAAAGAGTTGCTGAATCCAAAATTGGATGCAACAGCTTTAGTGTTTTTAGCACATAAGGTTCCTCAAAGTTTAACGAGATTTGAGGGTACTCGGTTACGCATATGTGTTAAAGATCTATATATCGAATCCGGTCATCCCCGTATAAGTGTAAACGAATTTACAGGGTAATTATGACATATTTGACAAAAAATGATAGTTTGCTAAAATTGTAGTTAATAAGCTCTGTTTTTTGATAAAGTTTCCGGACGGTTGCTTTTCCTGAGAGGGAATAGAAAACAGCGCGTAAAGACAACTCATTTTATATGGGTTATTTTTATTTTATGTTTTAAAGTATTTAAAGTTTGTTCATAATCAGTAATATTTTTATAAACCGAATGCACCAATCCGGCAATCATATCAGCTAGCTGTACAAGGTAGTTCTTTTTAGAATCTATTAGATATATCTTACTAATATTGGAAAAAGACTTTCTGATTGTTTCTATGTTTTTTCCAGAAAAGCTTTTCTTGTTTAATCCATCAATAAAAACAGAATATTGTTTTTTAATATCAAGTGTTGGTCTTAAAGATGTAATAATACATTCTTCGTAACTTAGTCTGCTACTTTTTTTCTCAAAAATAAATACACTACTTTCAAACTGAATAAATTTAATCGCATCAAAGAAGGAAACCTTGTGTTTTATTGATGTTTTTGAAAATTTTATCTCAAATTTTTTTGACCCGATGATTTGTCGAACAGTCCTCTCTATAGAGTCAGATAGTTTTTGTAGATGTGTTTTATTGATAATTATAAGCGAAACGATAAAGAATAGGCTTGACCCACTGTTGCTTTTTAACCCAGTATCTCCACTCTCATCAATATAGATATATAATTTTTCTTGCATTAAAAAATCATACCAAATAGTATGTCAAGAAAAACAAAAGAAGTTATAAAGAAATACCAAATAAATAATAAACCCACCTATCGTTTAAAAACCCTATCAATCTCTCTCTGGGCATCTTTCTTTTTCAAAGTCTCACGTTTATCAAATTTTTTCTTACCTTTAACAAGTGCTATTTCAACTTTGATCAAACCTTCTTTACTATACACAGAAAGGGGTATGATAGTATGTCCGATCTGCTCTATGGCGCTAGACAATTCTTTAACTTGTTTCTTTTTCAATAACAGCTCTCTCGGTCTTGTCTCTGTGTACGATGCTGGAACATTTTCAGGTTGTAATGGTTTTATATTTGCACCTAAAAGTTGTACATGGCCCGCTTTGTCGATGATCACATAAGCCCCATCAAGTGACATATGAGCAGCACGAACGCCTTTAACCTCATACCCAAAAAGCACTATACCAGATTCTATTTTCTCTAGTACTTCATAGTTGTGATATGCTTTTTTGTTTTGTATTATGGCCATGTTTGTATTTATAGTATAGAAATAAACTATATTTGACAAGTAAAAAAAAATTGATATTATATGTATATAAGTCTAAGTTCTTGAACTGAGTCCGTACGGGCAGCTTTCCTTAAAAAGAATTAAGGATAGGGAACGAGCGTTATAAAGGTCACTCAATTCGAGTGATTTTTATTTTATTTTCTAGTGTTTTTAATAAAATTCCATAATCCGATTTATTTTTATTAGTTGAGTTAATTAGCCCTGCTAACATGTCGGATAATTGTAAAAGAATATTCTTCCTTGAGTCTTCTTATTGTATATAAAAACATGTCCTGAAAAATTTACCCCTTTAATCTTATGATAAAAAGAAAACTTCTTATTAAATGAAATTTGGGAGAATTTTAATTCTTTTTGTTTAATATTTAAAATGTCTTTTATTTTATTAATAACATTTTCTGTTTTAAATAGGTTTTCGTTATTTATAATTAATAAGGAAACAACAAAAAACCTACTTGATCCTTTATCAAATTTAACCCCCGTATCACCACTCTCATCTATGTATATATTTACTTTTTTGTTGTTATTTTTATTATTCATTCAGTCTATTATACTCGTCGGAGTTAAAGTATTTTGAAAGAAAAGTTCAAGAAATTATAAAGTTTTAAGTCTATTAAAACCCTTAAATAAATGCTAATATCAGTCTATGGTAAAAGTCAAAAAAGATAACAAAAACAACATAAAAACAATTTTAGTCAAAAATATCTTTGGTATAATAGTGTTTTTTGTACTTATATTTGCAGTATCTGGTTATTTACAAGATGATAAAAAGGTTGATAAAAGTATCACCTTAACAGAACTTGTGTCAGATATAAATACAGAAAAGATAACTTCTATACAAAATATAAATGAAAAAATAAATATTGTATATAAAGATGGAACAGAAAAGATTTCCAAAAAAGAAGGACAGTCATCTTTAACAGATACACTTTCAAATCTCGGAGTTGATAAGACAAAATTGGCTCAAACATCTATTGAAATAAAAGATGATACAAGTTTTGGATATATATTGATGAATTTTCTACCGTTTCTTTTTCCTGTAATACTATTCTTCTTAGTTATTTGGTTTTTCTCTCGTGGTATGAAAGGTGCAGGTGGACAAGCTTTTTCTTTCGGTTCGTCACGTGCAAAGTTGATGGCACCAGATGGACAGAAAGAGAAAATAACCTTTGCTGATGTTGCCGGTGCAAATGAGGCAAAACACGAACTTGAAGAAGTTGTTGATTTTTTAAAAAACCCAAAAAAGTTTGCATCGATTGGTGCTCGAATACCTCGAGGTATACTCTTGATGGGTGCACCAGGAACTGGAAAAACATTGTTAGCCCGAGCTGTCGCCGGGGAAGCGAATGTATCATTCTTCTCGATCTCAGGATCTGAGTTCGTTGAACTATTTGTTGGTGTCGGTGCATCGCGCGTACGAGATATGTTTAAGGTTGCACGTGCATCACAGCCGGCAATTATATTTATCGATGAGATTGATGCAGTAGGGCGTGTACGAGGTGTTGGTATGGGAGGAGGGAATGATGAAAGAGAACAAACTTTAAATCAGATCTTGGTTGAGATGGATGGTTTCGAACCGTCAGATTCTGTGATCATTATGGCTGCAACGAACCGACCAGATGTTTTGGACCCTGCACTCCTCCGACCAGGACGATTTGATAGACGGGTAAATGTAGAATTGCCAGATCGAAAAGATCGTATAGAGATTCTTAAAATACATGCCAAAAACAAACCATTTGTAAAAGATATTCGTCTTGAAACAGTCGCTGAAAGAACACCTGGATTTTCTGGTGCGGATCTCCATTCTGTGATGAATGAAGCGGCAATCATGGCGGCCCGTCATAATAGAAAAGAAATCACACAAGATGATCTAATTGTATCTATTGAAAAAGTAATGCTTGGACCGATTCGCCAAACTCATGTGATGTCAAAAAAAGAAAAAAATCTTACTGCCTATCATGAGGCAGGTCATGCAATCGTTGCGTCTATTCTTCCATATGCTGACCCGGTTCATAAAGTGTCTGTTATCTCAAGAGGACGAGCAATGGGGTATACTCTAAAACTTCCAAATGAAGATAAGAGAATGCAAAGTAAACTTGAATTTTTGGATGATATAGCCGTTTCACTTGGTGGGTATGTGGTTGAGAAAACTATTTTTGGTGACTTAACAACTGGTTCATCAAATGATCTTCAGGTTGCGTCAGCTCTCGCTCGAGATATGGTAACAAAATATGGTATGTCTGATGCGGTTGGGCCTATAGCACTTGAGCCAGCTGGTGGACGAACTATGTTTGGTAATGGTGTTGAAGCAAAAAACTATAGTGAGAAAACAAATGAGTTTATTGATAATGAGGTGTCAAAAATAATGAAAGAGGCTTACGAACGAGTGTTGGGTATTATTACAAAAAATAGAGAAGCATTGGATGGAATATCTTCGGCTTTGGTTGAGAAGGAGACTTTGGAACAAGGAGAGTATGAGGAGATTATAAGAGGTTTTGGGATAAAGGTGGAGAAGGAGTAATTCAGTAAAACAAAAACACCCTTTTTACGGGGTGTTTTTTGTTTATAATATCCTTGTCCGAGTACGGGACTCGGTATTCATTTGCAATGAGGATTCAAAGGATGAATAACCTTTAGCCTCAAAGAAAGATACTATTCTACTGATTTTTTCAGCAATTAGCTTACAAATCAGGACTGTTGCGCAGTGTTTGTATTATATACTAAAGTGGTAATTTTATGCAAGTGGGCTTATGATAGGTATTTTCCCTACTCATAATATTGCGGAGAGTGTGGTTTAGGTACTAAAAGTTTCAAGTGTTGTGAGGGTGTTTATAAGACTGTGGGTTAATGTTAAATTCTTAATCTTTAGGATATATAATCCAGGTAGTCTGCATTATATAATCTTTATCTCCTAGTATATTTTTAATCAATTTAATTTGATCATCATTTAAAGAGTATCTTTCAATAAATGCTTGCGATAAACCTTCAATTCTACGGGATTGAATTCTTTCATAACTAATATTATTTTTATCCATCATAGACTCTACTTCATCTTGAGATGAATAAAGTATACCATCTCTATTTAATTGTAAAAGTTCTGAACTATGGAATATTTGATCAACACCACTTCTCCAACTGTCTGAATCAACACTGTCTGCGCCTCCATGTTGTACAATTGCAATTTCTTTTGTAACCCTTTGTACTTCTTTCAAAATATTTTCTTGAGAATTTAAAGAGTTGAATTGTAATACATACCTCATCAATACAACATCAACGGATTTGTCATCTATAGGTAAAGATTCAGCATCTGCTACAATTTTATTTTTTGCAGGATTTCCATTAATTGCATCGGGGTTTGTGTCAGTAGCAGTAATATCAAACTCATATTCAGGTAAATATCCCAACATTTCAGAAACTAACTCACCTTTTGCTGAACCTATATCAAGTAATGAGTGTTTTTCACCAACAACAAACTTCGATCTAATTATCCCTGAAAAGAATTTAGCTGATTCACCATAAATCTCTCTAACAGGACCCAGTTCTGATTTACCCCTAAACACATCCGATGTTTTAATTCCCATATGATAAATAGGTTTAGGTAGTTTATCTAACTGCTCAGGGTTATTACTCATTTAAATATATTAACACTTATAGACCTGCGGGTCGACTCCGATACTTTTTTTCTTGGCGGAGGAGAGGGGATTCGAACCCCTGAGGACTGCGCAACAACCCTGACCAGGTATAAGCTGGTTACTTTAAACCTCTCAGTCACTCCTCCTTGTATATATAAAATTTATATATACAAAATACAGTATATCTCAAAACTTAAATTATCCGATAGTTTTTTATATAGAAATATGTGCTATACAACATTTTTAAAATAATTCCAGGTAATATTGCACAAAACAAGAAAAATGCTATATTAATAAGAACGCAAGCATAGCTCAGTTGGTAGAGCAGTCGTCTTATACACGACCGGTCCTTGGTTCGAGTCCAAGTGTTTGCACATGAGAGAATCCTTTGGTGAAAAGAATGAATATGTTTTACACGACCGAGCTCATACGAGGGCGGTTGAGATTAAGTCTAATAAAAAAGAAGGTAGAAGAATGAAAGATTTTATTGGTGGGGATTTGTACACAGAAGAAGCTATTGGACGACTTGAGGAAAAAGTTATTGTTGCCGAAGCCTCATTTGATGAACAGGTGGCACGTTTACCTGAAGATATTAGACTGAAACATGAAATATCTAAAAAACTAGCAGATTGCTTAGAGGGTGTTATTTTAAATGTTAAAACCTGGTTTGGTCCAACTTCAAATGTCTATCCAACAACAAGACATGATGATTTTTTCAATGGAGTTGATTTAGTTGCTGAAAGAATGGATGGTGATATTGCTAATCATCATGGTTTTGCACTGGATATTACATATGCAGGATACAATACAATTTTAAAAAAAATTACAAGAATTGCAGATAATTTAAAAATCGGAAAACTTGGTAGAGTAGATTTTTTCAAATCGAATGATGGAAGATTTAAAGGACAATTAAATGTAATACCTCTCGTTGTTATAGGTGCAGATGGAAATACAATGCGAGGGTTAGTAAATATGTTTGCTGAAGGTGAGGATCAAAAAATTGAAGATCATCAGGTTCAATATCAGATTGTAGATCAAGTCTTGATGCAATGTAATTTTTTTATCGAGCTTGCTAAAGAAATTAAGGATGAAAAAATATCTGCACGAATTATTGCAGCATATGAGATGTTGAAAAAAGATTTTGAATTAATTAAAAAATTAAAACATAGACTAGCTACAAATATAGACAAAGGTGAGAGAGATGGATTTCATGATAATTTAAAAACAGCTTTAGAAAATTTATAAAATTATGGAAGAATTAAATCAAGAATCACAACTCGAATTCAAAAGTCCTGAAGAAAAAGGATTATTCGAATCGATGATGAAATATCAAACAGGTTCACAAGCGGTTGCAAACATCATTCTTTGTTTAGAGGGGATAAAACCTGTGAGTGAATTTGATATTCCAGGTTATGAGATCGAAGAAATAGCGCATGTCAAATATTTATTAAATGAGTTTGGTTTTTTTATTGAAGAGGGTGAGGTTGAAGTTGAACCTGGTTTAATGAGTCATAGGTTTGATATTTCGTTAAGCGAAGATTTATTGAAAAAACACCTTGAATTACAAAGAGATGATACTCCATTAAATGAGTATTATATAAAATTATCTTCTTTTTACGGATATCCTTTAACTGCTGCTCAAGGTTTTGTTTCTGAAGAAAGAATGGAATATGAAGATTTACCAAAAGAAGTTTTAGAATCTGAATTAGGAAAAATATCAGCGAATCTAAGCTTTTTTATACTTTCTAAACATCATTGGCAGGAAGAGTTGGGTGTTTTGGAAAGTTGGTTTTCTGTTATTAAAGAAAAATACCCATTAATCTACAAAATGTTTTTTATTGAAATGTATTTAGAGCAATTAGATGGAGAAGAAATATCTGAACACCTTAAGTCTTGGGATGAAAATAAAAAGCAATTTGCACTAAAAACTTTAACCTCGATCGACATTGATGATTTAAGTGTTGAAAGGCTTAAACAAGAAATCTTGGCAATAGACTAACTACTCCATATGCAAACCATCACCCTCCTCAATCAACTTCAACAACTCAGGAGATAATCCATTCTCTACCAACTCATTCGCTACCTCTCTCGCAGCCTCCACCATCTTGAGGTTTTTTATTGCCTCCATTCCAATATCAGATAATCCCCATTGTTTATCACCGTATAACTCTCCAGCACCTCGCATTTTAAGATCAAGTTCTGCTAATTCAAATCCATTCTTGGCTTTCTTAAGTGCCTCCAATCTCTCAATAGTTTTTGTATTGATCGTTGAAGTACAAAGATAACAATACGCCTGATGAGTTCCTCGAATAACTCTTCCTCGTAACTGATGAATCTGTGACAACCCAAAACGATCAGATCCTTCAATCATGATAACGGTCGCGTTTGGAACATTTACTCCAACTTCAATTACAGATGTTGCAACCAGAATATTGATCTTTCCATCAAGAAAATCTTTCATTGTTTTATCTTTCTCAATTGTTTTCATTTTTCCATGAAGAATACCAATCTTATAGTCTTTAAAATCATTTTTAGCTAATCGTTGTGCCTCTTCTTGAACTGATTTTACATTGAGTCGACTCATCAAGTCTGGATCAGGATCTTGAATACGTGCACACACAACATACACTTGTCTTCCTTCTTTTAGTTGTGTGTGAACATGTGCATACATTTCTTTTCTTTTATCTTCACCAATAATTTCAGTGATGATAGGCTTTCGTCCTGATGGCATTTGATCAACAATAGATAAATCAAGATCACCGTACACTGTTAATGCTAAAGTACGGGGGATAGGCGTGGCAGTCATTGAAAGCAGATGAGGTGTTTGAATTATTTGAACACCTTCGTAATTATTCTTATTATCAATATATGATTTCTTATTTACTCTCAAAGTATCTTTCTTTTTTAGTTTATTTTTTGTCTCTTCATCAACCAAATGTTTATTCGCCAGCTTCTGTCTTTGTTTTGTTCCAAACCGATGTTGCTCATCAATGATAACAAAAGCAAGATCTCGAAAAACAACAGATTTTTGTATAAGCGCATGTGTTCCGATAACTATAGATATATCCCCTGAGGCAATCCATTTTAACATTTGATTTTTGGAAATATCGGTCCCTTGTTTATTGGTAAGTAGTGAGGATTTTGATGGAAATTTTTTACAACCAGAACCAGTTAAAAGACCTATGTTTATAGGTAGTTTTGCAAAGAGCTGTGTAAATGATTGATAATGTTGTTTGGCTAATATCTCAGTTGGAGCCATGTAGGCCACCTGAAGACGTGCATTCTTCTGATCCTGATCTCTCATACTTTTTACACGTGATGCAATGATTGCGTACGACGCCGCAGCAGCCACTGCGGTTTTTCCAGAACCTACGTCACCCTCAAGGAGGCGAGACATCGGGTGAGTTTTTTTGAAATCACTCAGTATTGCATTTATTGCTTTCTCTTGAGCCTCGGTTAAGTCAAAGGATAAATGTTTTCTAAAATTGTCTAATGCTTCATCTAGTCCAACGAATGAGTAGGAAGTTGAAGCCTCCGCATCTTTTTTATTCTTAGCATTTTTAAGTTGGATATAAAAAACTTCTTCAAAAGCAAATCTTTTTTTTGCTACTTCTGTATCTTTTTCAGCACGAGGGCTATGAATATATATCATCGCATCTTGAAGAGAGGGGAGAGAATATTTCTTGCGAACATTCTCGGGAATGTTATCTATTATACTTTTAAATTCAGGATGTGTAAAAATTTTCTCAATAACCGTATGAATATATTTAGAAGTTATATTTTTACTTTCTCTATAGATCGGTTGAAATAAAATTTCTTCTTTTTGACCAAACAGGTTTACTCCCTGATTTAAAGGATCTGATTTTGTTTTTTCTATAGTTGGATTTATGAGAGAAAATCTTCCTTTACTCTCTTTTACAAGGCCTGACACTTTTACAATGTCACCTTCTTTGAACATCTTGCTTATATATATCTGATTGTACCAAGAGAGTTTTATAGAGCCTGTATCATCTCGTAGTACCGTCTCAACTATCATCATTTTGGTTCTGAAACTTTGTTCTACTTTGATGTCCTGTACTTCACCATATAGAACAACAGACAGGTCAGCCTCAACATCACGTATGTATGTGGCCTTAAAAGCGTCACCATAGCGAACAGGGAAATGATACAGGAGGTCATATATAGTCTTGATACGAAGCTTAGCAAAGGCGAGTTGGTGGGGTTTGCTTATTGTGGCAATGGAAGATATAGGTTTTTTGAGAAAATTTGAGTTCATTGGCTGTATTATAGCAAGATTGTCAAACCATTACACATTCTCAATTTTTGTTCTATTTTACGTAAAATAATTGTCGTAATACGTAAAAAAAGCATATTTTACGTATTTGAAGATAAAAAATACACAAAAATGACTTTTTTGCATAAAAATACTCGAAAAATACTTTTTTTGAGTATTGTTTGCACTCAAAAATTGATTTTTTTGAGTATTTTGCTACAATACAGATATGCGATTTACTAGAAAATTTAAAATACAAGATTTTATAACAAAAGGACGTGTTTTAGTTATGTATGGTCCAAGACGTGTTGGAAAAACAACTTTGGTTAAACAATATCTTGATTCTCTAAATAAAGCTATAAAATCAGTGTACTTAACTGGAGATGATTTTGATTTACAGGATTTGTTTAGATCTGGCTCTAAAACAAAACTGATAAATTTTGCTAATCAATATGAAGCGATTATCATAGATGAGGCACAAATGATTCCAAATATTGGTTTGGGTGTCAAAATGATTATTGATGAATTACCTAATAAGAATATTATCCTCACTGGTTCATCTGCTTTATTATTATCAGAAGAGGTTGGCTCACCTTTACTTGGTAGACATTTTGAAAGAAAAATACTACCAATATCTTTTAGTGATATTGAGGGTAGTGATTTTAATAAAAAAAATAACCTAGAATCATTACTTATATATGGTTCTTATCCAGAAATATTGTTAACAAACGATAACTTAGAAAAGGAAATGAGGTTAAAAGAAATTGTCAAATCTTATTTATTTAAAGATGCATTTATAAAAGAGGGTATAAAATCATCAGAAATATTGATAAATATTGTTAAGACCTTAGCATTTAATATCGGTCGAGAAATTTCCTTAAATGAAATAGCTCGAAATGTTAATACTGATCAAAAAACGGTGATAAAATATATAGATATATTGGAAAAAGTTTTTATCATAAAAAAAATATATGCATTTAGTAACAATAAAGGTAATGAAATAAGAAAAAATGTAAAATATTATTTTTATGATGTTGGTATAAGAAATGCAATAGTAAGTCAGTTTCAAAGTTTATCAAATAGAGACTCAAAAGACTCAGGACATCTCTTTGAGAACTATATATTTATGGAAATGTATAAAAAAGAAATAATGAAAAATCCATATTTTAATGAAATATTTTTTTGGAGAAATAAGAATGGTAGGGAGGTTGATATTGTCATTGTTAATAACGATAAAGTCAAAGCATTCGAATGTAAATGGAAAGATCAAAAAGTTGTGTTTACTAATTTCTTAGAAAATTATCCTAAAGCTGAAACATTTGTTATTTCAAAGGAAAATATGGAAGAGTTTTTAAATTAATTTTCTACCAAAAGAAATCTTCAACAAAGACATGGGCTCCATTTACCCCTTCCTCTTTCAACAATTTCTTTGCATTATTTTTCATAATCTCAGGACCGCATATATAGTACAGAGAATTTTTAACATCTTTCACATATCTATCTAAAACATCATTACAAATAAATCCTTTTTCACAATCATGTGACATAGGTGTACTTTCTTCAACCAAGCTCAAAAGATAGACTTTCTTAAACCAAGGTTTGTCCATAGCATCAATCTCTTTTCTGAAAATAATATCATTCTCAGTTCTTGATCCGTATATCAATGTTATGTTTTGATCAATATTTTTATTAATCCTATTTCTCAATATACTCATAAACGGAGTTATGCCAACGCCCCCTGCGATAAACACCAAGTCTTTGTTGGGTTTTGGTATAAAATTTCCAAAAGGACCATCGATAAGTATCTCGTCACCCGGTTTTAATTCTTTAGCGGTTTGTGTAAATCTTCCAGCTAGTTTTATTGTAAATGATAAATCATCGCCTGGTTTGCTTGAAACAGTAAAAGGATGTCTTGCATACAATCTGTTTTTATTTAATCGAAGGAAAAAAAACTGTCCGGCCGTAAAATTCTTGCTGCCATTAACTGTAATTGTAAACGTATCATGTGTTTCCATCTTGATATCTTTTACAGTAAATTTACTATTCTTTCTTGCTCTGAGTTTATATTGTGTTCTGTATATGATGCCGATAATTATTATCCAAGCGGCTATATAGTAGATAGGGAGATATGCACTCGTTGATCCACCGTTTAGTCCATGAAATAAAGCGAAGAAAAATAATGCATATGTCAGTATATGTATATATTGCCATACTCGATATGAAATTCTTTTGTATAGCTTAGAAGCTATCATTATACAGAGGAATATATACATCGCAATTATTCCCATAGCTAGTGGTATGATACTAAAATCTGGGATTAAAAATCCTTTTGTCGTTCTAGCTGAAAGCATAAAAAATATAGGGTGACAGATCACAAAGAAGGCGACAAAGTATGAGAATTTTCTTTGGAATTTGATTATTTTATCAAGGCCAATAAACCTATTCCAAAAACGAGCAGTGTCACCAGAGAATATAAGTAAACTAAGTAATACAAAACCGGTTATACCAAATAGTTTTCCTATAGAGTATAAGAGGGTAGATAAAGTTAATAACATGACATTATTTTAGCACACCAATTTTATATTGTATCAAAGCGTCTTGAGGTCTAGGGCCAGCATGTTTTGGTATTTTCTTAAATATCTCAGTTGCGTCAAGTCCACAACCTTTTAAAATAAAATCATTTGGATGTTTTCCTTCAGCTATAAACTGTGTAGGGTTGATAACATTTCCTTCTATAACCAGCCAGCAATCCTCTTTTTTATCATGTAATGCAACTTCAGCTAATGAGTATGATTTTACAACAGCTTCTGTAGTTGTTGCCTCTTCAGACACAGTGTCGTTTCGAGGTGAGGTTTCTTCGATCGAGGCTGTGATCTCTGGTGTTTTACTAAATAAAAAAGACGCTGCGATTGCGATAGCTAATATAATGATTATCCTTATGATTATTTTTTTATTCATATAACTATTATATACGTTTTTTCTGTTAAAAACATTGCAAATATGCTATATATAAATGAATAAGGAGACGTGTCAGAGTGGTCGAATGTACCTCTTTGCTAAAGAGGCGGGCTCGTCAAAAGGTCCCGAGGGTTCGAATCCCTCCGTCTCCGCATGATTTGAACGCAGTGAAAATCTGCGGGACGAGAAAGTGCCTAGTGGCACTTTTGTGAGGGATGAGAAAAGTTTTGCTATATTTTTGAGGACTTATGGTCCGAGAAAATTGCAAAGGTATACCGAACATGTAATGTTCGAATCCCTCCAATAAGATAAGGAGTGAAGGGACTATATCTTATGCATGTGATATAGGGAGCATGGCGACCATATATCATCTCCGTCTCCGCCATTACAACTTAGTATCGGAGCTGACCCACAGGCCTTAATATAAGGCTTTATCTAAACTTGACAAATACATCATAAATGGTGTACAATATATGCAGTACATTAACAAAGTTCAAAGTCGCAACAGCGTAAAGTGCCCTTAATCAAGGGCTTTCCATGCTGTGGCGAACAACATCAAAGAGTCTCTATATCTTGAACACTCGGTGCTGGAAATAGTTAAGCTCAATGAGAATTTAGTAACCCAGAGATACAATGGCAACACAACCACAAGTAAACCAACTCATCGCACGCATTGCAACCGGGCTCAAGCCCGACACACTCGACCGTGATCGCTTCCAAGTCTTCCTTGGTGATCCGGAAGCCCTCGACCGTTTCGCTGCTGAATTCATCGGGACATACGAACCTCGGACATATCCCGCCATCGAAATCATAGGCATCGTCGAACCCACGTTTCCCGACTGGTCGAAAGGCCGAGTGTTGAACGGCGATATTCATCGTCCCGACAGGCTCGACTTCATCGCCATCATGGGATCCGTGTACTTCCACCCTCGTCAAACGGGAGAAACACACAAGAACAATAGGCCATCCGGCCACGAAATCCTCGCATCACTTGTGGCAAGCTACAAAGTAGGCGAAGACAAGAATGGTAACACCTACGACGTATCGGAGACCGATCTGATTCACGGACACTTCGGCCTTGCTGAGTTGACCAACATGAAGAAGGACTGGAACACCTTGCCCGAACCTTTCAAGGTCTGGACAAAAGGCAAGCTCCTTTACGGCTGTCGAGATGTCGTCCGGAACAACAATGGCAATCTCAGCGTGCCGTGTCTCAACTGCAACGTTGCTAAGCCCTGCGTGGGCTGGTACTATCTCGGCTCTTCGTGGCACGGCTCTGAGCCAGCTCTCCGTGAGCAAGTCAGCACTCAGGGCTGAGTTACTTGGACCTCCTTTGATTCTTTGGACTTTGCCCTTCAGCCCGGTTTTTGCGAAAGTAGAAGCCGGGCCTTTTCATGCCAAATTTTTGCACTGCTAACGCTTAATGTATATACTTAGTGACGGTAGTAGGTAAATGAACGGGCGATCACGGTTTCCTGTCACCGAATCCAGTATCTATGCATCCAGAATATTTCAGGCCAAGGCTCGGGATAGCGAGGTGCATATGACATATTTTGATTTATCAAAATAGAAATACCCTTGTGGTAAGAAACTTCAAAAAAAAGAAGATATTTGGTATACAACACTTGCGGATTATGAATGCTGAATAATATTCAATCCTGAGCTCGACTTCTGTTTTTCAAGGGATGGTGGAAAAGATGGTGGTGTATATGTTCGTTCGGAACGACAATGGCAATCTCAGCGTGCCGTATCTCAACTGCAACGTTGCTAAGCCCTACGTGAACTGGTACAATCTCGACAATTCGTGGAACGACAATGAGCCAGCTCTCCCGTTCGCAACTCTCTTTATTTCTCTCCCAAAACCTTGGGGGAGTTTTTTAATTTCTTTTTGCTTACAATAATTATTTCCATCATTTTCATTATTTTACTAGCTACTCATGGTTCAAACTTGTGGGTAAGGGTTATGTCTATATTGCTTACTTTAATCAATATTTTTATTGTATACACATCTTTTTATATTACTTAATTTTCAAAAAATAATCAGAAATTGATCTTAATACACTTGTTCTGAATGAAAATAAACAATGGGATATAACCAGTATTTGGTTTACAAAAAAATATGCAATATTCTCACTGCCAGTATATATTTTAATTTATTATTGATATAATAAAACCCATGGAAAACACACAACCACTAAACACATCATCAAAAAAAATGGGGATGATCATAAAAATTGCAGTAGGTATTATATTGATATCCGTTGCATCTTATTTTTTATATGAAAAATATGAAACAAATAAAAAAAATACTGAAGAACAGGAAAGGCAAAATCAGGTAAAGACATTTTATCAAAAGGTATATGATACAAAAGTTGAATTTATTCCCCTGACCGAAGATGAGTATGGTCTCTTGCTGCAGAATCCGCTTGTTAACCCACCTATGGAAGGCAGTAAGTCTGTCACCGTAAACAATATAACCATCGGCTTAAAAGAATTTGCTAATTCAGGCGAGATTGAAGTGGCTCTTCCGTATATTCCAAACCTTCCCTCAAAGGAATCTGTGTTTGTAAGATTCGATTCGATTAAAGATTCTAACGGTAATGAGATTTTTGATAAGTCATCGGGATTTGAAGCAGAAAATGACATGTTTACGGATCTCGATTTGGAAAAAAGAAATATCAACGGTGTGCCATATTTATATGGCACAAGAAGTTTACATTTAACCAGAGACATTGCGTCAAAATATATATCTGAAATAAAAGGAAAATTGGTTGTCACGTTGCCGATAGGGGTACGGGAATTAAGTTTGAGTAGTACTGACATAGATATAGAAAAGCCTTTTGCAGGGAACTATATTACCTTGAAAGAGATAAAGGATGACGGCATTGTTATACATTTTACAGGTGATATCAAGGATGTGTTAAAATATCAAGGAATTGATGCTGAGGGTGGGGTGATAGATTCAGGTGGCTATTCATGCTCAAATGACATATGTGATTTATTTATAAAAAATGCCAAAAGTATTAGATTGTGGGACGCGGAAAGAAAAATAAAAAAAGAAATACCTTTTACCTTTACCCAGACTACTGATCCTGAACCGGAGGATGCTGTTGCAAAAGAAGATCTGAAGGTTGAAAATACTACTGTTGCACCTTCAGTAAAACCAAATCCAAAAACCGCCGTAAAAACAGCCTCTGTAACCGCAGAAGAAAAAGAGGCCGTTATAAAAGCTTATTTTGATTTTAAAAAAATTCTTGAGACAAATGACCCCGATCAATTAATGGTGTATTCAAAAAAAGTTTATCCATCTCGTATTGCTCAACTTGACGCAGAATATGCCAAACAAAAACCTACTCAGGTAGAGTATACCATGATGGTTTCATTTGTAAAAGGATTTTTGGGTTATGATATTTTGGCATAATACCCAAAAACCACGGCTTTTTTACCCCAGTTTCTCACTCTTTTTCTTTCTATGTGGTGCGATCGTTGAGGCGAGTAGGATGGAA
>JAYTDF010000052.1:0-4590 GCA_043736035.1 Candidatus Parcubacteria bacterium | reverse complement strand
ATCAGTATTATTTTTTTTTATAGAAAATTCTGTATCTCCTTTAAATTTTTTTATATTAAAAGCGTCTTGACTTATTTCTCCTGTTTGTAATAAATATAAAAAGAAAGCGAGACCAAGAATGAGTATTATTAAAATGAACTTTTGCATTGCTTTATTGTACTACAAAATTAAAAACCCAACTACACTGTAGTTAGATTTTCAAGCATCCTCCCAACGATAAGCCGAATTCTGTATCAGATTGCTCTGACGACAACCATTTATCTGGGATGAAGATTGCTCTTCACCTCGAGCGGCACTTACGCAAATTGCGCACACGGCCTTGCACGTCTGTAAGAGTTTAGCCGTTTCACCCTTATGATTTTTACAACACTATCATAAGATTAACCTCGTGTAGGTCTGTGTTAATTTTCAAAAACACACGTCACTGTTCGCATCGATATGTTGCCATATACGGGTATTACCCGCTACAATTCTGCAAAGATTTCTCCTTGCACGTGTTCGGACTTTCCTCTGTAACTTCTCGAAAGAAACACAGCGATTGTCTGTTTGGAGGATGTATTATATTTATATCATTTTTAAGGTTTTGTCAAGGATATTGTCAATAAATTGTATTGATATGTGTTTATTTTTTTTGATACAATCAAAAAATACAAAGCAAATTTGATTTTGCGAAAAGGTTACTCCTTTGAAAAATACTGCTGGAGAGTTTTGTTATAAGTTGAGGGTTGAAAAACCATTTTAAAGGACTGGGTTTCAGTTACCGAGGATTACTCGGTAACTGAAACTGACTATATTTTATAAGGGTTTATTTTAAAATTGTAAAATTTATATAAAAAATATACAAGTTAAATATATGTTATTATACTAATATATTATGAATAATAACGATTCACAACCTAAAAAAATAATGATACGTAACAGTACTGTGGAATTTTTAATGTTTACGTCAGATTCAAAAGAAGATAGTATCGAAGTTAGGTTTGAAAATGAGATGCTATGGCTCACTCAAAAGATGATGTCTATATTGTTTAATTGTTCAACTGATAATATTTCATTTCATTTAAAAAATATTTTTGATGAAAGGGAATTGTTTGAAGATGTGGTTACTAAAGAGTATTTAACAGTTGCTTCTGATGGAAAAGAATATAAAACCAAACATTATTCATTAGCTGCTGTTATTTCTGTTGGTTACAGGATAAATTCAGACCGAGCCATTTCTTTTAGAAAATGGGCCACTGATGTACTTAAGGAGTTTGCTGTTAAGGGTTATGTTTTGGATAAAAAACGCTTAGAAAATGGTACCTATTTAGGAAAAGATTATTTTGATACTTTACTAGAAGAGATTCGAGAGATCAGGTCTAGTGAAAGAAGGTTTTATCAGAAGATTACAGATATATATATGACAGCACTTGATTATGATTCCGAGTCAACTTTAACTAGAAATTTCTTTAAAAAAGTACAAAATAAATTACATTATGCTATTCATAGGCATACGGCTTCAGAGCTAATTATGGAAAGGGCTAGTGCTGATAAATTAAATATGGGTTTAACAAGTTGGAAAAAGGGTATTGCTGGTAAAATCTTGAAATCAGATGTGACTATTGCTAAAAATTATTTAGACACAGAGGAAATAAAGTCATTAGATAGGTTTGTGACTATGTATTTAGATTATGCTGAAGATCAGGCTACAAAAAATATTCCAATGAGCATGGAAGATTGGGCTAGAAAATTAGATGCTTTTTTGAGATTTAATGAACGAGAGGTTTTGGATAATCCGGGGAAGGTTTCTGCTGAAATAGCAAAAGAGTTTGCCGAAGGTGAGTTTGAAAAATATAGAATTGTACAAGACAGATTATATGAGTCTGATTTTGATAAGGATGTTAAAAAAATTCTTGGAAAGTAGGATGATTTTTATCAGTTAATCTTAAATTTTAGGAGCAATGAGAAGAATCAAGAAAAAGTTAATTTGTATATTCCTATATAAGTGATATTGTGAATGGTAATTATTATCAAATATCTGCTACAATAAACTCAATGAAACTCATGGAACTATTGAAGTCAAAGTCTATTCAAAAGACTGCTATTATGATCGCTTTTTTTACTTTTTTAAGCCAGCTCCTATCGTTGATTAGAGATCGTTTGTTTGCCAATCAGATTGGTGCAGGGTTAACTCTTGATAGTTATTATTATGCATTTAGAATACCGGATATTTTATTTGCAATATTTACAAGTCTTGTTTCTGTAACTGTCCTCATCCCTCTTTTAGTAAAATACGATAAGGATAATGATCCTATCAGTATGAAGAAAGTCTACAATTTACTTTTTTCTGTTTTCTTTATTTTTTCCACGATCGTTATTTTGTTGCTGATAGTCTTCATGCCATATTTGATAAAAAATGTAGTGGCTCCCGGTGTACTGAATTTAAATGTTGTTGATAATATTATTTTGTATTCACGACTTCTATTACTTCAACCTTTTTTCCTAGGACTTTCAAATCTTTTGGGTTCCTATACACAGATGCGAGAACGTTTTTTACTTTATTCATTATCACCATTAATTTACAATATTTCAACTATTCTTGGACTTGTTTTTTTATACCCAATATACGGAATCAAAGGAGTAATATATGGAATTATCTCCGGAAGTATTTTGCACGGCTTAGTCCAAGTGCCATTTGTTAAGAATAATAAATTTTTGCCAAAGTTTGTAAAATTTAACAAACAAGATATGCATATTATTAAAGATATTGTTGTCAGTTCATTACCAAGAGCGTTTATTCTTTCATTGGTCCAGATAGAATTTTTATTCTTTAACAGTTTTGCCTCACTTTCAAAAGCAGGGAATACATCTATTCTGAACTTTGCCAACAATTTACAATCAGTTCCAATGGCACTTATCGGAGTAAGTTTTGTAGTGGCCGCATTTCCATTATTTTCCAAAAGATATGTAGAGGGGAATGAAGTAGAATTTTGGAAAATATTCAAATACACCGCTAAAAATATTTTGATCTATTGTGGATTGGCAACGGTTGCTATCTGGTTTTTGAAAGACTATATTGTGCTTACCTTACTTGGAAATATCACATCGTATAAAGTAGTTGCATTGGCGTTTGGAATATTCTCTCTATCTTTGATTCCACAATGTATTGAACTTTTAATCACTCGCGTCTACTATGCTCGTAATAATAATTATAAACCAGCAATACTCAATATATTTTTAACGATTCTTATGATTATACTTGCATACTATTCTGATAAAACTGCGGTCGGCATTGCTGTTGCGTTTACAATAGGGTCCTGGGTGTCATGTATCGTATTTTGGTTAAGTATTAGAAAAATATTTAGACAACATAAAGTAGAAGTTTCTGATGAGATTATAAAAGTATAATAGCTATATATTATAATCTATTTTTACATTTTTTATTGACACGGAATAAATATATCTTACAGTTCTAGAGAAATTTGCACCATCAGAGATGGAGGAATATAATCATACGTAATGATTAATAAAAATGATCAAAAAAGAATAGTAACTAATGAAGATTTGTTTGATCATATCTCTGGTTTTAAATTAGAAGTTAGAAAAACTATTGGCGATTTTAAGTCTGAAATGAAAGTGAGTACTAAAGATTTATCTAATGCTATTTTAAGATTGGAAGGATCTCTCGAAGATTTAAGAAAATCAACATCGAAAGGTTTTGATATGGTTTTTAAAACTATTGATGATAGATTATCAAGTATTGAAGATAACATGACCTACAAACATCAACTGTCACCAAAGTTTGCATAATACATTATTATTGTAAATCCAATTCTTCCTCAATATCATTCTTCGCTCGTTTTCGAGTCAACCGATTTAAGAATTTTACTGCCACAAAAACAGAGAATGCTACTATAAGAAAATTTATAATATTGTTAATAAACATACCAAGACGCACTCCGTGCGGTGTCCATGTAGAGAAATCAGCCTTACCGATAAGTCCTACTGTTGGCATGATGATATCATCCACAAACGAACTCACTATTTTACCAAATGCAGCTCCTATGACTACAGCAATTGCTAAATCCATTACATTTCCTTTGACTGCAAAGGCTTTGAATTCTTCGATAAAATTTTTCATATTTTTGTTATTTTGTGATATATTAGATTAATAATAGTAATTATATAATATATTTTTAAAAATGTCTTTATTTTCAAAAAAACTTGGTATTGATCTTGGGACCGCAAATACACTCGTATTCTTACCAGGTAAGGGTATTATTTTGAATGAACCATCTGTGGTTGCTGTGTCTGAAGGTGACAATCAGATACTGGCGGTAGGACTTGAAGCTAAAGAAATGATTGGAAAAACTCCTGATTCTATAATCGCATATAGACCTATGCGTGATGGTGTGATAGCTGATTATCGTGTCACTGAAGCTATGCTTCGATATTTTATTCATAAAGCCTTGGGTCGCTGGAACATGATAGCGCCAGAGGTCATGATTTCTGTTCCTGCCGGAGTTACTTCAACTGAAAGACGTGCTGTGATCGAAGCGGCTATACGTGCAGGTGCGAAAAATGCCTATGTTGTAAAAGAGCCTATCCTGG
>JAYTDF010000051.1:0-2001 GCA_043736035.1 Candidatus Parcubacteria bacterium | reverse complement strand
ATTATAGAAATAAAGTAATGATTGATTCTGAAATAAGAAAAACTTTTTAACCATTTCTTTTTTAAAAACAAAACACGCAATTATTTTAAAATCTATACCTTCAATAATATTTTTAGAAAAATCATTATAAAAAGTTTTTCTTATTTCAGAATCAATCATTACTTTATTTCTATCATCGGAACTTCTTTTTGTCGGTCTTTTTAATTCAGAGGCATGCAGAATAAAATCAGATCCTCCAAAAAACTTTTCTTTTAAGGTCTGTATATTTTTAACCAACTTAACGTATTCTTCATCAGATATTAAAATAGCCCCTAAACCAAATATAGGATATGAGTCTTGTATTGATTGAAGATTGTGGTCTCCTGTTTCGTCTATGTATACTAGCATTCCATATAGAATACTATTTTTTATAACAAAGACAAAATTTTCCAACAACCCCCTCAAATTCTCATCCAAAGTCCTCCCTCCCTCGTCCTTCCAAGCTGTCCAACAATTAAAAAGAAATCCTTTGTATACTTATAAGAAACTCCATCCCCCTTATCAACCAAAATTCCATCCTCTAAAAAACTCTTCCTTATACCCCATCCCTCATTGAAAATCACAAAAATAAGAGTATTATTTAAATAACATGAATCTATACATCGACATCGACGGAGTACTCCTAACAAAACAAGGTGAACCTTCACTTCGCTTGAAAGAGTTTCTTATTGAAGTCACAACAAAACATAACCCTTTCTGGTTAACAACACATTGTAAAGGTGATCTTTTACATGTTGTGTCTCACCTAAAAAGAATATTACCTAAGGATTTATGGGAATATATCGAGAAAATAAAACCAACAAATTGGGATGTATTAAAAACAGATGGAATAGATTTTGCTCAAGACTTTAGATGGTTTGATGATGCACCTATGGAATCAGAAAAGAAATTACTTCAAGAAAAAGGTGTGTTAGATAAATTAATAATAATTGATTTAAAAAATAATCCTGATTCACTAAAAAATATATTATTGAAAATATAAAGTATGAGAAAAATACAAATAAAAAAACAAGATGTGACTGAATTACAAGACATATTCAACAACGCAATCTTACTCTCTAAGGAAACCGAGATTGATTTTAAATTACTACAAAAGAAGTTTAAACTAACCCAGTTTGGAGCAAGTTGTGTAATGAACATGATATATAGAGATGAATATTGTCCTGAACTTGAAAGAGAGTACAAAGACGATCGATTAAGGGGAGAAAATAAAACAGAAGATATAAAGTTTATTGAAAACATTGAACCATATGAAATTGGTGATCAATGCTTCTCTAACACACCTTACGAGACAAGATTTTCATATGTTTCTATGGGTTTTGCAAGATGGGTTACTTTCGAGGAAGCGAGGCAACATTACATAAATGTGATTATCGCTTTAATGAGATTCGAGAATCCAGACATACCTATTATTGCAGAAATGATCAGAAACAGAGATGAGGAAAGATTAAAAATGTATTTTGAGGATAGAGATGAGGAAGAAATTGTTGAAGTTTTAAAGCTTTATAAATTCTCAGATGAAGATATCGAGAGCGCTCTGGAGATTATCTTAAATAATTAACCACAAATTAAGTTATTTTTTTCTTAAACACCTTCCTGTTTTCAATATAATATAATCAGGCTTATTCCCATCTGTAACCTTTTGATCTTGTTATGTAAGATATTGATACCATATCGTGCACATCCTCGAAATGGTTATCAATATCTTGACCACTATTTTTACAAGCTATCTTAGCTTTTTCTATTACATTTTCAAAATTACCAAAATCGGTATAATACCTCGATGCTTGGCACTCGGGGAGGTATTCATTTTACACAAAATCCTACTCTACACCCCTAGTCTCCTCCCTCTGTTGTATATTTTCATCATCAAAATAATCTCTATCCTCCGCCAAATACTGTTCACATGCCTCAGCCATCAATCTAAATTGATTTTCGGTAATATGTCCTCCCAACTTTTTG
>JAYTDF010000050.1:0-2487 GCA_043736035.1 Candidatus Parcubacteria bacterium | reverse complement strand
CTTTTTGCTTTATTTCGAGTTACAGCTTTCTTAAATATTTTCTTTTTTGCAACAAAATAAACAAAAAAACCAGGCTTTTCTTTCTGGTTTATTGTTTTTACAAAGTAAATCATAATTATGAACCAACAGTTGAAAGGTTTTTTCTACCTTTTCTTCTTCTTGCTTGTAATACTCTACGACCACCATGAGTCTTAGATCTAGCTAGGAAACCATGAGTTGTTGCTCTTTTCTTTTTCTTTGGATTATACGTAAATGACATAATACATAACAATATACATTATTTTACAGAAAAAACAAGGTAAAAAAAGTTATCCACAAGGTTATAATTTATCCACATGGAAGATCTAAACATATTATGGAAAAAAACCTTAGAGGAAATAAAGACTGATGTAACCCCTGCAGGCTATAACACATGGCTTAAAAACAGTAAGGTGGATTCATATGAAGATTATATATTAAAAATATTGGTTCAGAACTCTTTTGCAATAGACTGGATTAAGAGTAAATGTTATACCAAAATCCTCAACAATCTACGAAAAAATCATGAAAACATAAAGAATGTTGAGTTTATTATATCTCCAACCGTGCCAAAAAAAGAGAAAGATGTTAAAAACAACGATAAAGTAGAGGAGAAAAAAGTGTTGGATAAGAAAAATGAGTTGCCAATAAAGGATAACTACATAGATTTAAACGATAATTTGAACCCAAAATACATATTTGACTCTTTTGTGGTAGGTTCTTTTAATGAATTAGCTTATGCCTCAGGACAAGCTATTATAAAAAAGCCTGGTTTCTATAACCCTTTATTTTTCTATGGTAGTACCGGAGTAGGAAAGACTCATCTTATGCAGGCAGTCGGAAATTATTATAAAAACACATTACATAAGAAGGTTTTTTATATAACAAGCGAAAGGTTTACCAATGAATACATTTCTTCATTACAAAACAATAAAACTAATATTTTTAAAGATAAGTATAAGAAATATGATCTTTTAATCATGGATGATATACAATTTTTATCCAACAAGGAAAAAACACAGGAAGAGTTGTTTCATTTATTTAATTTTCTCTATGATAATCAAAGACAAATTATTTTTTCATCAGATCAACATCCAAACTACCTTCAAAACCTCGAAAGTCGTTTAAAATCAAGGTTCTCACAAGGGATGATTATTGATATTCCTCGAATAGACACAGAGTCAAAGATTGCTATAATTAACTCAAAATTGGAACAAGGAGACACTAAACTAGACCAAGAGACCATACAATACCTTGCTGAGGGTTTAGATGGTAGTATTAGAGAAATAGAGGGGATAATAAACAATATATCCATACAATCCCAAATAAAGGATCGTATTCTAACCTTAGATGAGGTTAAGAACCTTACTAAAAACATAGTGAAAACCTCAGGAAACATTTCTTTAAAGGATATTTTGAAGGCTGTGGCTTCATTTTACAAAATTGATGAAAAATCAATCTTAGAAAAAAACAGGAAACAAGAGATAGTTAAACCAAGACAGGTTTTGATGTATATATTAAGAGAATATTTTGATTATTCGTTGTCGAATATAGGTCAAAAACTGGGAGGGAGGGATCATACAACCGTGATCCATGCTTGTGATAAAATTAAAGCTGATTTAGTTTCAAATCAGGTATTATTTGAGGAAATTAATCAAATTAAGTCTATGCTTAGAGTTTAGATGAGTTTAGTGTATTGGGGATAATTCGGTGTATAATCTGTTAATATTTGGTACATAAAGTTGTATAACTACTGTATAGAAGTATAAGTTACCCACAGTTATCCACATATACATAGTTATACACCTGTTTTATCCACATATATCCACAAATTTATCCCCAAAGAAAAATACAATATAACCTTATAGATAGCCATAAAACAGAGTTATTAAGATATCCACATACATAATGGCTCTAATTGTGTATAATTAATTTAAATATGAAAATAGAAACAATAAATGAATTGTTAGTAGATGTTATAGGTAAAGCATCAAAAATAAGTACAAAAAATCCAAATCAACCAATATTAGAAAATATTCTACTGGAGGTGATTGATGAGAGTACTTTAAAAATCACAAGTTATAATTTGGATATTTTTTACACACAAGATATTTTTATAAAAACTAAAGAAACTGGTAAAATAAAGAAAATATGTGTTAATCCACATCTATTATTAAGTTATTTAAATCTTTTTGATAAGGGTGAAAATGTTATATTGGAAATTTTGGAAAATACTATTAAAATTAAAATAAAGAATCAAGAGTCAAATATTCAAACAGTTTCAAGTGCAACATATCCAGATACATCAAATTTTAACATAGAAAAAGGAGATACTGGTTTAACTATAAACTCAGATGTTCTTATAGATGGTATACAATCTGTTTCTTTTGCTGCTGCTATTTCAAGTATTAAACCAGAACTTTCATGTGTTCTTATGTCTTATGAAGATGAAGTGTTTAATTTTGTTGC
>JAYTDF010000049.1:0-4632 GCA_043736035.1 Candidatus Parcubacteria bacterium | reverse complement strand
GCAAGAACAAATTGCTGCAAATATACAAGAGGTAGATGAAAACACCAAAGCTTATATAGGTCTATGGAATGTTGAGGTGTATAACAAGATCAAGGACTTTTCAAATATAACTCGCCTATATGAATCATTTCCTGATAAAAAGATATTTATATGTGAGCTTGCCACAGATACGTCTATACAATCATCCGAACAAGCAAAGACAAAACTAGAATCCAAGGGCATATGGGTAGGAGATTATGCAAAAAACTTGTTAGATAAAACAGAATATTCAAAAGAATCAAAAACATATAAACTTGTTCAGTTTACAGTAGGACAGCTTGGCTTCCCACAAGGTGCAACAACAGATCAGATATATGCAAAAGCAGAAGAGCTAGGTCTAAAACTTTGTCCTGCTGAAGTTGGTCCACAGCTAAGACTTTCTTACCCAGGAAAAGATTTGAAATTTATTGCCATGAAGCAGATTTCCGCTCGTGATGGCCATCCGCACGTGTTCTCCTTGCACTCGGGCGCTTCTGAGCTGGAGCTCGGCGCCCGCAGCGCGGATCCGTCCGACGAGTGGCATTCAGACCCTCGGTTTGTGTTTCTCGCAAGTTAGGTCTTTTAACTTATTCACTTTGATCTAGCCCTTTGACCCTTTGAACTTTGTCCTTAAACTTCACCATAGTCGAAAGACTGTGGTGAAGTTTTTGTATGCAAGATTTTATGCTACATTAATATCGGTAGTAGGTGAATACGCGGACGGTCACGGCTTTCCGCTACCGAATCCAGTATCCATACATTCAGAATATTCTCGATTACGGTTTAGAATAGCGTAGTGTATGCAGAAACTTCAAAAAAAGAAGATACTTGGTGTATCGTTTTAAGTGATTATATATCACGAATTATATTCAACGCTTGGATTGGTAAAACTCTCTGGGTGTGGTGGCTTTGACGAAACGATACACAATTTCCGATCGTAATGGCAATCCGAACGTGTTCAACTTGAACTCGGACGATTCTAAGCTGAAGCTCAACGCCAACAACGCGAATCCGTCCAACAAGTGGAATTCAGACAATCAGTTTGTATTTCTCGCAACTCTCTTTATTTCTCTCCCAATTTCTTGGGGGAGTTTTTTAATAAACAAAGGAATGTAATGACTATTGTTTATTTATGCAGAGCTTTTTATAATTTGACCGCTCCAACCACCGAGCATTTTCCCAACCTCTTCTATTTTTAAAGACTATTGGAGATATTTCTGAACTAGATGTTTTAATTTGTGGTGCAAATTCTGGATATGAAATTAACATTCTCTCTGAATTATTTCCGTCTGCAAAATTCACGGCAGTTGATATTTCTACAGACGCGTTAAGTAAAATTTCTCAAAATGTAAAAACTGTTCATGCAAATATGGAATCACTTCCGTTTGAAGATAAGAGTTTTGATTTGTATATAAATTGTCGAGCTATTCATTCATCTGATGTTGATATATCTAAGGCTATCAACGAAGCTATTAGGGTTACAAAAAGGGATATCGTCATAAGTGTATCTAATGGATATAGAGTTGAAAATAATATTGTAAACGGAATGTATGATTATGAATTAGAAAAAATAGATTTAGAAAAACCATTAAGAATTGTTAGTGAGATAAAAAATACGTTTAAAAAAAATAATTATTTTACAATAGAATATTCATCTGAAGCTGAGATATTTTTCGTTTGTGTTTTAAATAAATAAGGCAGGAGTAAGGTTGTGATATCATATACCTATGAATATAGGAATATTTGACTCCGGCCTTGGAGGTCTTCTCATAACCAAGTCTCTCATCAAAAAACTTCTTCAATATAACTACACATATTTAGGTGACACAAAAAGGGTCCCATATGGAAATAGGGCATAATACCCAAATTTAAAAGAGACCCTGCCTAATAAGCTTGGTCTCTTTAATGATGTTCCTGATCTAGGTTTTTTAAGGACCCAGGCCACCAATCCGGTGGGCGTTCGACTTCTCATCTATGTTAGACATAATATCACAATCCATATTAATTTTGCAAGGTCTCAAATTAACATGATTCAATAAAAACTTTATCAGATATTTGATATTTCTTTATCTTTTCATTATCAAAACTTTATCTATGTTTTGCTAAGATTGAATGATGAAAAATAAACATATATACGTAGATGAATCAAGTGGTCCCATAAACAATACAGTTATTTGCTTTATTGTATTTGCAAATCTAGAAAATGTTCAAGAGATAAATAAAGTGATATCAAATTTTAAGTATGTATCAAATAAAGAAGATATTGAGTTGCATTTTAACAAAGAAAATACAAGAATAAAGAAAAAGTTCTTTAAAAGTCTACCAAATAATAGATTTTATATTAAATATTCTTTGTATAAAAATAGTGCATTAACAAATATTGATTTACTAATAAAATCTTTTGTAGAAAATAAAGATTTGGTCAACAACTCTATTGTGTTTATAGATGGATTAAAGATTAGAAAATATAATCGTAAGGCTGTTGGGAATATAAAGAAAGAATTGAAAAAATATAATATAAAAATAAAGTCTATAAAATATATGGATTCTAAGAATAGTAATCTTATACAGCTTGCTGATATGTGTGCGGGGTGCATAAGGCGAAAGATCGAAAGAGAAACCAAGGAGGATAATGAGTTGTTTAATCTTATAAAAAAGTTTATAAAGTAGGTTATAATAATAACCATGCAAAAATTTCAACTCCTTGATATGGAGAAAAGAATGAACGAATTGAATTTTATCTAATTGCAGAAAAATGGGAAGGTGATCCTTCAATAAAAGAACCTGATCAATGTGATGATCTTACTTAGTTCGCATTAGATCAATTTCCTGAAAATATGGTCCCAAAAACTAAAGCAGCTATTGATATGTATTTAGCAGGGGAGATATATTCAGAATTTGACTGGAAGGAATAGTGTTCTGTTTATAGTATGTATATAATATGTACATGAAAAATCAAAAAGGATTCGTAGCCCCACTATTAATAATCATCGCTGTTGGTATATTGATAGGTGGTGGTTTTTATATTAAAAATAAAAAAATTATTACTCAAGAAAATAAAACAGAAGCTCCTGTAAATTCCACAACAACAGTTCAAACAACTACAGAACCAGTTGCTACAACTACGGTTAAAGCAACTGTAACAACAGATGTAGATATTCAAGCTATCTCTGATATCATGTTAAAATACAAAACAGCATATGAAAGTGGGAATGTTAAAGCAGCAGAATCACTTTTTTCAAAAGCTACTCTGGATTTATTTAATAATCTGTCTGGACCTAATACTATGATAAAAGCAGGTTCAAAGGTAAGTATTGGTGCGATTACACATTCTGGAAAGAATATGCGAGTTGAGACAACTGAAATAAAAAGTAATGGATCAACAGAAAGTGCAGCATTTCTTCTAATTTCAGAAAATGGTCAATGGAAGATTGATTTGAGTGCAACAATGGAAGCAATGTTTAAACCAAGTACACCACCGAAAGGTGATGTAAATGGATATGTTGACCTCGTTGTCACAGGAATAAAAGTCTATCCTTCACATCCGATTGTAAACGATGAAGATATTGAGATTGCGGTGACTATAAAAAACATAGGAACAAAGACTTCAGAAAAAGGTGCGCCAGCAGTTGCTGAGATTTTGGAAAATACAAAATACACACCTACTCAAGGTGGATCGCTTACACCACTTGCTGCAGGGGAGAGTGTGACTTGGAAATATCACCCATATGGTCAAAATAAAATATTTAATCGAATTGACGTGGCGGGTAAAAAGACAGTTAAGGTGGTGTTGAATGGGTATAAAGATGTAGTTGAGAAGAATTATACTAATAATACATTTACGCAGAGTATTGAGATTTTTGCTCTGTAGAATCAAATTACCTTCATGTATATAAAAGTCATTCAAAAAGGTTAGCTTTCGCCAACCTTTTTAGTGATGTGCATCGTCTAGATTATCTTTCGATAATCGATCTCACCGTCCGGTGATAATTCAACTTCTCATCTCTTGTTGTATTTATGCCACAATACACATACTTGACGCAACTTTGTAATCGTTGTTTGTATATTAACTTTATAACTTCTTTATCAAAACTTTATACTCGATAAGTACAATTGTTTAAATGAATAATAAATATATGTAAATCAGCCAATTGAAAATATTGCGAAAGGGATGCTAGGTTATTGAGCTAATCCTACTACTTTCACGAAGATGATATACTATACTCATGAACTACCTCTACCACGGCTCAACCACCCAAAACCTAAAAACCCTCGAACCTCGTAAATGCCACACCCCATATGGAGAAATGAATGCGTCTGTTTATGCAACACCATCAGCTGCATTTGCGGCCACTCATTCTTTTCTGTGGACCACCGATGAAGGAGTTAACCTCAATGTACATGGTGACCATATCGTTCTTACACTTCCAGAAAGTATGAAAGAGCGTCTCCAGGTTCCTGTATCGATTTACAAACTTGAGGATACAGGTTTTGAGCACACTGTTAAGGAGAGTACAGGCTATACATGGCACATAGAACAACCTGTAGAAATACTTGAAGAAATAAAATATGAATCTGTTGAAGATGCGATAGTTATCTCGGGTGGGGAGGTAA
>JAYTDF010000048.1:0-17824 GCA_043736035.1 Candidatus Parcubacteria bacterium | reverse complement strand
CTTGATTCTCCGAGAACTTGATTTGTAGTAGTTGCATTTGTATTCATATCTTTGTTTTTATTTTTATTTTGACTAACTGCATATGCGATATATCCGAATAATGCTAAGGCTAATATTGTTATTATTATATAAACCGTATTTTTACTTTGTTGTACTTGTTCCATGTGATTGTATTATTATTATTTTATATTTAGTAATTTATCTATCTCTTCGATATCATATCCAACAATTATATTTCCATCGATGTCAGTTACAGGCACACCTAATTGTCCGCTTTTTTCACGTGCAATATCAGCCTGAGCTGCATCCTTACCTACATCAATATTTTCATATGCAAAGCCTTTTTCTGTTAAATAGTCTTTAAGCATATGGCAAAATTTGCAATTTTCAGTGCTGTAAATAATTATTTTATTTTTTTGTTCTGTTGATGTGATTGTATCCATATATCAATTATATCACGTATTTATTTTTTATCTATTATTTTTATAACGCGCTCATCAGGACTAGAAACGTCAAGTTTTTTTCTGATTTCATAATCCATTCCTGAATCGGTCTCAAGACGATGAATATCTTTATCAAGTTGAATTTCCCTTGCCTTCAGGCTTTCTTGAAATTGTAAATCTTTCTGATACTTATCCTTAACATGAAAATAGTTTTTAAAGACGCGGATATTACCTTTTATAAGAAAAATTATAAGTATAGCAAGAACAAATAAAGACCACTTAGAGTTTAAAACTCTATTGAAAGAAGCTTGTTGTTTTTTTTGGGCTTGAAATTCTCTCATTTACTGCTATATTTATATCATGTTTCTAAATCCAAAGCATCGAAAAAAACTTCAATTCGTATGGGCTATTGTTGTTGTACTTATTATTGTAAGTATGCTATTTGCATATGTGGCGATGATATTGGCATAAAGTATAGAAAATTAACCATTTTCCCTATTAAAAAATGACCCCGTACGTGTATGCGTACGAGGTATTTGGTAATTGATATTATGAGAATAGTACCATTTTCTCATAAGTGAGATGACACCACCTCAAGCAAACCTCTTCCACTTCCCGCGTTTGACCTTAGTGGGTTTTTTAGGCACGCCAGGAATCTCAAACGGAACAGTGTTAGAAGGAGCTTCTTGTGCAGATTCTGACTCTTCTTCCACTTCCTCAAGGAGGAACGTCTCTTTAAAGCCGTAATAAATCTTGATATCTGGATCGAGAGACGGTAGATTTAACCATCTCAAATTTTCTCTGCCCCATCTATCAGGCTCAAGATCTGCTTCCGTCTTACCCAGAGCTTTGATCAGCTTTGGTGACGGATTTCGGAGGAATACAAAATCAGTTGGGATAACTGAAAAATCGGGTTTAGCTGAACTGTTGGTAGAGGTTGGACTGGTTGACATGTGGAGTTGTGCACGCATTAACGGAACGTTGCTGGAAACCGTCTGTTAAGTCAATACACTGTGTTAGACGCACAATGTACCTTCTCTTTGTTTATAGGCCACAGATTGCCTAGTGTGAGCTCCTGGTTGAGCACAGCTTTATATATCCAAAACTCTGGGTAGAAAAAGCTGTGCTCTGCATTTCAACAAAGTGCAATTTTACTATTAATTTATATACCTCAAAAACTTTGATGTCAACGATTATGTAATCATTCTTTGTATTTGCAAAACACATGCATATGCATTACACTACATATATGACAACAAACATACAAATACGCATAGACACAAAACTCAAAAAAGATAGTGAAAAACTCTTGGATAAACTAGGGCTTGATTTTCCTACTGCATTTCGTATGTTTTTAAAAAAGATGAACATGGTACAAGGCATACCATTTAGTGTAGTAGATGATACAGATGGATGGTACTATAGTTATTCCAAGAAAGAAGAAAATGAAATATTAAAAGCAGTAAAAGATACCTCTCGCTCCCCTGTTTTTAAAAATAGTAAAAGTGCCATAGCGTATCTTAAGAAGAAAAAGTAATATGCGGATTATTTTTAATAGTACTTTTGAAAAACAGTATAGAAAACTCAACCCTATACTTCAAAGAAAAGTAGATATAGCAATAGAAAAATTTGAAGTAAATCCTTTTGACATTTCTCTTATGAATCATAACCTCACAAGTAAACTTGTTGGATATAAATCAATTCGGGTGAATTATAATATACGTATAATATTTAAAGAGGAGGGTGGATATACCTTAGTTGAAATGATACAGATAGGTACTCATAACGAGGTGTATAGATAGGAAGTTATACTTACCCATTCTTCATCATTTTCAAAAAGACCTCGTGCGAGATAGACACCTTCCCTCTCTCTGCCATTTTCTTCTTCCCTTTCTTTTGCTTTTCCAACAGCTTCATCTTTCGTGTGATATCACCTCCGTAGAGATATCCTGTTACATCCTTTCGCATAGCCGACAAAGTACGGGACGCGATGATTCTCCCATTTGATTTTGCTTGAATTTTTGTGGTGAACATTTGCTTTGGTAATACGCCTTCAAGTTTTTCAACTGCCTTCGTTGCCTCTTCATCCAATCTTCTTTGGGCTACAACTCTCGTAAACGCCTCAATCACCTCTTCGGCTACAAGTATATCCATTCGTGTTACATCTGCATCTTTCATTTCAAAGAATTCATATGATAAGGAACCATAGCCTGAGGTTACGCTTTTCAATTCATCAAAAAAGTTTCTCATCAGCTCACGAAGTGGCATCAAGATAGTCAATGACAGTCTATCATCACCAAAGTTTTCAGTCTCGATCAAGTCACCTTCATGATCATAGAGTAGTTGATAAATATTTCCAGAATATTTTCCTGGTGAAATAATCTTTACAACAATCCACGGCTCGCGAACTTTTGTATAAAATCCATGCTCTGGAAAAAGTGACGGTGAATATACCATTTTCACTTCTCCATTTTTCAAAGTCACTTCATAAGTAATACTTGGACTGGCAATGATAAGCTGAAGATTATATTCTCTTTTTAATCTTTCTGTAATAATCTCCAAATGTAACAGCCCTAAAAATCCACACCTAAACCCACGACCCATTGTTCCCGATGATTCTTCTTCATATGAATATGAAGAATCCGATAAAGATAATTTTCCAAGTGATTGCTTGAGTGATTCGAAATCGTCTGCATCCTCAGGGAATATGGATGCCCATACCACAGGTGCAGGCTTCATGTAGCCAGGTAGAGCAGGCAGTGGCCTTCGGAAGCTCGTGATCGTGTCCCCTACACTTGCAATACCTGAGCGCTTGATGCCAGTTACTATATAGCCGATACACCCTGCAGTGAGGACATCAACAGGTCTTTCTTCTGGGGCAAAGATACCAACTTCAAGCACAAAGAATTTTTCATCAGCTTGGGAGAATATGAGTTCATCGCCTTTTCTGATCTCGCCATCCATAACACGGATAAAAACAATCACACCTTTATGATTTGAATATTGAAAATCAAAAATTAGTCCTCGTGGATCTTTTGTTATTGATTCTGATTTTGATGCTGGAATAATTTCAATAATCGCATCTAGCAATTCTTTTACACCTGCTCCAGTTTTTCCTGAACTTTCAAGAATAGTACTTTCATCACACCCTAATAAAATTGATACTTCTTTTTTTATATCATTGATGCGAGCCAGTGGTGAATCTGATTTTGACAATACTGGAATGATAACCAACCCCGCTTCTTTGGCAGCGTTTAGTGTAGTTAGTGTTTGTGCTTGTACACCTTGTGTTGCATCAACTAACAAAAGACACCCTTCCACAGCTTTTAGAGCACGAGATACTTCATATGAAAAATCGATATGCCCAGGAGTGTCAATCAGGTTTAATACGTATCCTTTGTATTCCATTCGAACAGGCCGCATCTTGATCGTGATACCTTTTTCCTTTTCAAGCTCCATGTCGTCCAATACCTGATTGGTCATTTTTCTCTTTTCCACAGTTTGAGTAAGCTCAAGCATACGATCGGCAAGTGTGGATTTACCATGATCTATATGGGCTATAATACTAAAGTTTCTTATCTGCATTGTGAACATAGTACCTTATTTACAAGTTTTTTGCTAGGTCGAGTTTTGACAAATTTACATATATATTATACTGTTTAATTGTCAACCAAACGCACAATGAAAAACACATCACCAGCAAAAAAAATTGCAGGAAAAAGAAGATGGTATTTCCGACACAACAAAGTAACGTACAATACCGTCCTTAAACGCATTAGTTTTTACACTCACCCTTGGTATTATGTCGGCAAACCACATACATGCAACATCGTAATATCACGGCAAAATGTGAAAAATGTTTTTGCAATACCAAGAGAAACTATTGCCCGAAATCCTTCTGGCTGGGTAAGACTTGGTATTCTTGACCTCTATATCGTGTACCGGTGGCTAAATTTAGGTTTGATAGATTTTAGCCGATTCAACGGAATAAAAATGTATGCATTGGGAAATCCTGTTGTAAAATCACCAGATCTCACGGAAATTTCTGACCATCATTACCTTACGCTTGAACAAAATCCCGAATATACAGAGCGATGGGACTGGCATGTTAGACCACGTACATACATCAATTCTATTCCAAAACCATACCACGTAGCATGCTTACCTGCTGACTACATGTAACACAGGCGGACCCCTTCATCGGGATCCGCCTCGTTTTTTTTATTTCTAAACCTGAGCAAAAAAATATGAATCCCAGTTCCAGGATTCATATTTTTTTGAGAAGGTTTATTTTCTACCCAATAACCCCATCCTTCATGTCGATCACTCTATCTGCAGTTTTTGCATATTCTGCCTCATGTGTCACCATCACTATTGTTTGCCCCTTCGCATGTATCTCTTTAAAAATTTTCAAAACTAAAAGTGATGATTCAATATCTAAGTTCGCTGTCGGTTCATCAGCAAATAAGATCGCCGGGCTATGTGCAAGCGCTCGAGCAATCGATACTCTCTGTTGCTGACCACCGGACAACTTTGCTGGTATATTTCCATATTTTCCCTGAAGACCTACTTGATCTAACACTTCAACTGATCTTTTATACGCAGACTCCTTATCATACCCTTGCATCAAAAGTGGCAATGCGACATTTTCAACAGCAGTCAGATCTGGCAGCAAGGCATAATCTTGAAACACATACCCGAGATTATTTAAACGAAAATTAATCCTCTCATCTTCTGTTAGATCATGTATATCAACTCCATCTATAACTATCTCACCTGATGTTGGTGTATCTAAAAGTGAGATCTGATAGAGCAAAGTTGATTTTCCTGCACCGGACCGACCCATAATTGCAACAAATTCTCCTCTTTGTATTTCCATGTTAACACTTTTCAAAACTGTAGTTTCTTTATCTCCATCAATAAATGATCGGACTAAATTTTTTGTTATAATAATTGAATTTTGCATATATTTTTTATCTTCCTAAGATTGAATCTAATGTATTTTTTTTCACAATCATTCTTGCAGGAATGTATCCCGCTATGATTGTAGTAACAAACAATGCCAATACTCGCAATAGTGTTCCTCTAAGTGGTGCATAAAGTATACCGTCAGAAAATGGAAAGTTGATAGGGTGCGCATCAATAAAAGGAACTAGAAATCCATACAGTACAAGCACACCAAGCAATGCTCCAACAATTGCATAAAATGCTGATTGCATGATGTACGAATACTCAATTGATTTTGATGAGATGCCAATACCTTTTAATATTCCGATAAATTTACGTCGTGTTAATGTGTTTACAAAGATCACAATAAACACAGTGATGGATGCTACCACCAAACCAATAGATCCCATCAAAGTTCCCAAAAGTCCGAATAGGCTTTTCATATCTTTTAAAAATTTAGGTTGAGCCTCGGTAGCAGTTTGAATCTTGGCATCAAAATCATAACCGTTTGCTGATAATATTTCTTTTATACGAACACCATCCATTTCAGTTGATCCATCTTTTAATTTAACAGCAATCTCACTGACATTTGTATCACTTCTTCCAACAAGTTTACGGAGTTCTGATTGAGTCATAATCACCCGTGCATCGATTTCATTAATTTTTGATTTTAAAAATCCACGTATATAAACCTCTTTACTATTACCATTTACAGTAATACGAACCTTATCGCCAACATGTACATTGCGAAGCTGGGTAAAACCGACCGCGTCCACCGGCGTCAATTCATTTACAAGAAATGCCCCAACAAGAACACCGTCTTTATCATTATTATCAAGATATGCTCCGTCTATTATGTATTTTGAAAGCCCTGTAGCACGGTCTTCGTCAGATGGAACAATACCTGAAATACTTGTCTGGGCTTTGTTTGGCGTCTCACCTTCTTTTAATAACCTTCTATAGTCGGACTCTATACTACCCCCAGCAAGCACTCTCGGCACAACGTCAGTTACATTTGGTAGATTTGATAATACTTTTTCAATCTCATCACTATTTTCTATAATTGATTTCTGACGAAGTGTGGAGATAATCACATTTCCAGAATATCTATCTTGCGAAGCGTCAATTGAACTTTGAATTAGCCCAACTAAAATTCCATTTACCACTACTAAGTTTAAAAACGTCAACATCATCACAACTACAATCAAAGAAGTTGTCCAAATACTCGCATGCTTAAGCTGGCGATAGGCGAGAAAATAGCCAATTTTAACATTATGAATTTTCCTATTGGTATTTTTATTCTTTAGATTATTTCTTTCCATAAATAATAGTTTGATTATTTTCGAGGCCTGAAATAATTTCAATATCTCCATTATTGTTTATTTCTCCAGTTATAATTTCTGTAATTTTTATATTGTTCATTTTTTTGAAATTCTTTGCACAAGAGTTATCTGTCGCACAAGATTCATTTTTCAGTACATATACATTCTTTATTCCCTTTGAGAGAATCACTGCCACTTGAGGTATAGAAATAATATTTGGTCTTCGATCTGTTTCTATATCAATGTTTGCGGTCATACCACTTTTTACTCGTTCATCTTTTTGAGTAAATTGTATTTTTGTTCTGTATGTTGATACTCCGTCTTTTATCGTTTCAGCTGGATCAATTGTGATAATCATTCCTTCAAAAAATACATCACGGCCATATGCATCAAGTGAGATTTTTGTCTTCTGATCTACTTTAAGTTTTGCAATATCATTTTCTGACACAAATGTTTCTATTTGATATTCCCCATCATTCAAGAGACTTATTACCGGGGTGTTTGGTGAAGATATTTCACCTTCTTTTACATCAACTTTTGTAATTACTCCATCAAATGGTGCAGTGATAAGTGTTTTTGCAACGAATGCTCGTGCATTATTCACACCAGCATTTGCACTTTGTAGGTCAGCACGTTGAATATCAATCTGTGTTGCCGTTCCACCAGAGGTTTTTAACTTCAAATTATTTTGTGCTCTAGCCAAAAGATTCTGGCTATTTTTATAGGAGATTTGCGCCTGATTAAAGCTATTGTTCGCTGTTGAAAAACTTGTTCGTGCAAGAGAAACATCAGCTTTATTTGATTGAACAGTTGCATAATTTGCATCTGTCGAAACCGATTTTTCTGCTGCGATAGACATTGCAGTGTTGACATCATTTATAAAATTTTGAACTTGAACAATGTACGTTTTCACCTCTTCTATATTGCCAATATTATATTTACCATTCCATTTTACAAATGTCTCAGTTAATTTTAATCTATCATCAGATAATTTTTGTTTCGAATTTTGACTTTGGTCAACAGAATAGTTAAATTGTGGATTTACACTTCTTGGATTTGTAAATACATTGTCGATTTTAAAACGAATAGCTTCGTCAGCTTTATTGTATATATTTTGTAGCTCTGCCTCTAGAACTTGTTTGGATAAATCAAGATCATTCTGAGCACCTGTAAGGTCCCCCTGTGCAATTGCAACCTCTTCGGGACGTGAGCCGTTTTGAGTATCCTGAAGCCGGGCACTCTGTGCTAATGCTAATGCATAACTTTTTTGCAAGTTTGAAACCGCATCGCCATTTTGCAATGACGCTATCACTTGTCCTTTTTTCACCCTATCACCAACTTTAAAATTTACCCTACTGATACGACCCGAGGTTTCAAAGCCCATATCAACATTTTTGGCAGCAATCACTTTTCCTGTAAGTGATACATTTTGCACAAATTCCTTGGCCTCAACCTTGTAAGTTGACACGTCGCTTGACTTATTTCCACCAAAAAAACTTACAAGTAAAGTTATAACGATAAGTGTAGCTGGAATCCATACTCTCTTTTTCTTTTTATTGGCCCAGATGTATACTGGTGCCTCTTTTATTTTTTTAAGGATATTGCTTGTTTTTTGCATAATTAGTTGCAGTATAACACATTTTTTCACTTTTATAAATGAATACACCCCGAGTGCTACGCATCGAGGTATCACATGGAACAAGCTTTGCTTGTCCATGTGCCGGTGCAAAGCTCCGAGGTATTTACCGTTAACTTCCTCGGTTCGGAAACAAAAGTGTCATCACTTTTGTTTCTCTCACTCTACGTCGTTAATAAAGTTAAAACGCGGTCTCCTTGGAAGGATACCGCGCGGGTTGGGGGCACATAAGACTAATCTGTGATGAATCGGTCTCCTACAATGAAGATTCTATCTAGCTTTGGATCAAATAAAGGTGGATCTTCTTCTGATACCAGTTTCTTGAGTGCGTTTGCAAACCTAAAGACGACTCGGTAACCCAGTCTATCCTCCCCAGCGTTCACGTATTGCCGAGCTTTAATAGATTTGCTTTTAAAGAAAGTTGACTCAATGATAAATGGAATTTGGTCAACTCCAATTTTATCAGTCTTCAATTTTGCTTCCGCGAGCACAACAACAGGACCTTCCACCATCGCCGCTCGTTCGATCGCTTCATATTCGGGAAAATCTCCGCAAATCGTATTCATCATTGAGATAATGTCCCAATCCACAATCGATGTTGATAAGTACTCTTCATTTAAGGTAAAGATGCGAACAAAGTGCGTTTCGGTTACAGTTGTATATCCATACCAAGCAAGCCTAAGTTGGTGTCCAGCATAGTGATACGGTAATTCGATAATTTTCATAGTTAGGGTTAGTTTGAGTGCATTAACAAAATTATTTAACCATAATCAGGTTTTAATGTAAACCCACAGCTACTCCACCTTTATCTTAAAGTTATACATTCCCATAGAACATGTTCCGCTTATCGTCTTACCCGACTCGAGTGAGCCGAGATCAATTACATCTTCCCCCGTTGACTGAAGCATCTTTCTTATTCCTAAAGAAGGCAAAGAAAGCGAAGCAGAACAATCGTATGTATTATTTGTTTTCATAATAAGCTTGACCGGCATGCCAGCTTTGACCGTTGATATTTTTGGTGAATATCCCCCACGGACGTTTATGGTCACATATTGGATTCCATCTATTACTGTAACATTTTCAATAGGATCCATAGATATACCATCTGACTTGGTCGACAGCAAGTAAAATGTCGAGGCAATAATCAACAAAGAAATAATAATCGAGATTACAATATTTTTCTTCATATGAATGTATTATATATTAAAAATTGGATTAATAATTCCAAGTCCGACAAGCATTGACAACAACGAAAACAATCCCAGACCAAGAACAACTATACCCGCAACTTTGAAAAATAAATCTTTATACTTGGAGTGTGCAAATGAAACAGACCCGAACGATAGCAGTAGAAGTACAGGCAATGTCCCCAGAGCAAAAAAGAACATAACAAGGGAACCCGTTACAAACGATTCACTTGAAAGTGCAACAACTTGCATCGACTGCGTAAACCCACAAGGCAGTAGGAATGTCGCCATACCAATAACGATCGGCGCGAAGAAACTATGTTCAACTTTTTTAAAGAAATTAAATAGGTGAGGTGGCAGAGTAAATTTATTTTTTTTGAAAATTCCAAACAAATTCAATCCAAGAATTATCATGATAGAAGCAGCAACTATTCCAAGTATAGAGCTTAAGAGAAAGTTTATTCCTATGCTTTTTCCAATAAAACCAAGGATGCCACCGAACAAGGCAAACCCAACAAGTCTTGAGATGTGAAATACATATATCGGTCTTTTGTTGTTCGTATCATCACTCAACACCTTTGCAGACAAGGATAATATCAATCCCCCAACAACAGCCAAACAACTTGAAAATGAAGCAATCACACCTATAATAAAAGCAGTTGTAGGTGTAACAGAACCTCCTAAACCGAAATTAAGCACTCCAGATTTTTGTAGTACAAAAAATAGAAATAAGAATACTATTCCTATAAGTACAGCTAGCCAATTATTGTCTTTTTTTATTTCTTGTATCTGCTTCTCTTTTGTTACAACATACTGATGAGACTTGAGAGTTGTGTTTATTTTTTCTAATAACGCATTTTCGTCTAGCTCTTCAGAGTCAATAGTTATCGTTTCTTTTTTTAGGTCAACATGAGCACCGGGCAATAAGTCTTCTATTACAATCTTGCAAGATGCGCAATGTGTTCCAGATATGTGATATGTGTATGTATTCATATTTTTTATATTATAATTTTATATTTTTTAATCTAAGAGAATTGAGTACAACGGTGATGCTTTCAAAGGCCATAATAGCCCCAGCTACTGCTGGAGAAAGCATAAATCCGTAAAGCGGAAAGAGTATGCCGGCAGCGATAGGAATTCCAGCCGTATTGTAGCCAAATGACCAGATAAGATTTTGCCATATGATTCTGTTTGTTTTTTTGGCCAGAGAAAATGCTTCCGCTACTTTTTCTATGTTTCCATGAAGCAACACGATATCAGAACTTTCTATCGCAATGTCAGACCCATCACTCATCGATATGGCAACGTTGGCTTGAGCAAGTGCAGGTGTATCATTAACACCATCTCCAATCATGGCAACCTTCAAACCTTGGCTTTGAAACTTTTTAACAATATCCAATTTCCCTTCAGGTTTTACATCAGTAAAGACTTCGTCAATCCCTAAATCTTTTCCCACTGACTCGCCTGTTTTTTTATGATCTCCTGTCGCCATCACGACTTTGAGTCCAAGTTTTTTAAGTTTAGCAATCTCAGTCTTGGCAGTTGACTTTATAGTGTCATGTATTTTTATGAGCGAAATTATTCCATCTTTGTTAAAAAAATAAAGCTCTCTACCACTTTCAAACTTGGATGGGTCGAAATATGTAAAAATATTTTTGAATGAAATACCCGTTATCTCAGTAGCATACGAGAGTGATCCAAGATAATACTCTTTATATTCAAAGAAACCTTTCATACCTTTTCCTGGAATCTCAATCATGGAATCCAAAGCAGTCTCTTTTGTTTTTTGAGATTGTAACCATGTTGCAACACTATGAGAAATAGGATGTTTTGAAGATTTTGCTAAAGAATAAATAATCGAATCTTTAGACTCATTGTTTTTTTCCTCTCTGTGAAATACCCCCTCTATGGAGAGTTTGTTCTCAGTCAATGTCCCTGTCTTGTCAAAAACAATCACGTCAACTTTTGATAACTTTTCTAAGCTCTCGGCATTTTTAATCAATATTCCACGACGCGCCCCTGTTCCAACTCCTGTGATAATCGCGGTTGGAGTTGCCAAACCTAAAGAACATGGACATGCAATAACCAGTACTGCCATGGTCGCAGATATTCCTAAAGCAATAGCCTTAGATAGACCCAATGACTCTAGACCAAAAATCATCCATAGTACGAAAGTTAAGAAAGCAAGAACAATCACCACATACACGAACACGCCCGATATCTTGTCAGCCAATCTTTCTATCGGAGCCTTTGAGTTTTGAGCATTTTCTACAATCTTAATGATCTGTGATAATGCTGTGTCTTTATTATCTTTATCGACTCTTACTTTCAAAAGTCCTTGAAAATTTTGCGTTCCGGAAAAGACTTTATCGTCGACAGTTTTATCGTTGGGTATAGATTCGCCGGTTAGGTTTGATTCGTCAATACTTGAGTGACCAAAGACTATAATTCCGTCAACCGGTATTTTTTCATTCGGTTTTACAATAACAATGTCACCTATATGTATTTGATCAATTGCTATTTCTATTTCTTTTCCATTTCTTTCTATTGTGGCAAACTTACTGCTTAGCTCTGCTAATTTTCGAAGCGCCTCATTTGTCTTTTGACGTGCTTTAGCTTCGAGTGATTGACCGATAGCAATAAGACCAATAACCACCACAACCACATCATAGAAATTTGAGTTCACATCCAAATAAGGTGCAAGTTGCTTTTCAAAAGCTGATATAGCAAATGAATACAGAAATGCAATAACGGTCGATATACCGACCAACGTATCCATATTTGCAGTTCTCGTTTTTAGAAAGATCCATACTGCTTTGATATATTTCCGTCCAATACCGAACAAAACAAAAGCTGCAAATATAGGCATCAAGTGATGGACAAAATCAGAAAAATTTTCAGGAATCAATTTGAGTAAGTCGAGTATCATCATAGCAAAAGAAAAAATAATCATTGGAATAATTATTTTTATATCTTTCTCAAATGTATTTTCACCATGATTCATATTCATATGATGATGCTTTTCAATAACGATGCTTTCGTCTATAAATGAATAGCCAAAAGGTTTTATTGCTGCGTTTAAAATATCTAGTCCTATTTCTGCATCTTCAAAAACAATATTGGCCTTATTGCTAGCAAGCAATACTTCGCAAGAAGTCACTCCGTCTATTTTTTGTATTTTATTTTGTATCAAAGTAACGCATGATGCACAATGCATGCCTTTTATAGTGTAGGTTTTTTTAATCATATTATTTGAGATTGTAAATTTTCATTAACTCAGTAATGGTCGAATCTTTGTTGATTGCAAGTCTTTCAACCAGGCAAGATTCAAGGTGGTCTTTTAATAATTCTTTTTTTGTACTGTGGAGTAGTCCGATAACACTATCAATCTGCTGAATAACATCTGGACAATACCTTTGATCCTGTATCATATTCGAGACTTTCAACAGACTTCCTGTGGCCATGTTTGTTATCTTGACTGCTTTGGTATTTACTTCGCCATGTTTATGTATATGAGTTGTTTGTTTTATTTTTGTTGTTGATTTAACCATATACCCTATGGTACAGGGTATTACCTGAAAAGGCAAACTCCACCCTACATGCTTCCTTAAAAACATTTGTCCAGTCTTCAATATAATGTATTGCTAAAGAGGAATATATAAAATCAAAGCTTTCATCGACAAAATCCAAATGTTCCATATCCATAACCGAAAAAGAACATTCTGAATAATCTTTTGTAGCTATCTCTATTAACCCTGAAGATATATCTATTCCTACAGCATTTTTTACGCCGAGTTTTTTTAAATAGGAAACATCTTCTCCGCTACCACAACCCAGACTTAAAACTCTTTTCTGTTGTAAGTCTGGAATAAGTTTATACATTGCTGGTTTTTCGTAATAGGAATGATATACAGAATCAAGAGTATCCCGAACATGATCTGCATAGCCTTTTGCATTATTATTGTACCAATCAATAGATTGTTGATCTGTAGACATGGTTTGATTATATCATAGACACTTGGCAATATTTGACATAGTGTATATTTTTGATATTATATAAATATAACAAGTTAGACCTCCAACGGATGGCCGTCACATGATGGCCAATTAGCTCCCTGGAGGCATTGTTTTTTTACATATACAAAAGTTATCAATCCCTTGAGCTTGTCGAAGTATAGCGAATTATTTTTTTCCAAATGCATAAAAACAATCCAAGAGTAGAAGTCGGCAACTTGAAGCGGTTTATCTTTCTCATGTATTGAAAATACTGCCTTTATGTTGTTTTTTGTAAACAGTTCAATTATGTCGTTATTGTAATTTTTACGAATATCTTTTCTTGCAATTATAACTTTAGTAATATTTTTATCTATGAAGTATTCTGACACTTGTCTGAGTACATATGAATATATGTCTCTAACTTTTATTTTTGTCTTATCAATAATGAAAACAACACATTTAATATTTGATTCTTTTATCTTTTTTATAAATTTATTCTTTGTAGACTCAGTCTCTTTGTAAGCGTGCAGAATACTAGCCTTGTTTTTATTTATCTTAGACTTATGAACATGTTTAACAATACGTTGTAAAATAACAAAATCATCTACTAAAACAACAGTCACGATAAAATATTTTGTCGATTTTTTGGTATATCCTGTGTCTCCACTTTCATCCATATATGCAATTTGTTTATTTTCCATCAATAAATCCTATCAGACTGACCATCAAGAAAAACAAAAGAAATAATAAAGATTTATTAAACAAAAAAACACCCGTCTATGAGTGTCTTCTTTATAAAATTACACAGCCTTCTTCTTTGCCATCTCCCTATCAGTCTTGGTCAACCATCTCTTTCGTAGTCTTACATTATTTGGTGTGATTTCAAGATATTCATCATCTTGCATAATTTCCAATCCTCTTTCGATCGTAATCAAATATGGTGGAACAAGTACAATCATATCATCAGTTCCTGAAGCACGCATATTTGTAAGCTGCTTTGCTTTAGTTGGGTTAACCTCCATCTCTTCTCCTTTTGATGTGTTACCAACAACCATACCGGCATACACTTCTGTTTGTGCGATGATATATAGTACTCCACGAGTTTGTAGGTTACCAAGAGCAAACGTAAGAGCTTTTCCATTTTCCATAGAAACCATAGATCCCACTTCTCTTTTCTCAATCACACCAACATGCGGTCGGAACTCGATAAAACGAGATGAAAGGATACCTTCACCTTTTGTATCGATTGTAAACTGACCTCTGTACCCAAGCAAACCTCTTGTTGGCATTTCAAACACCAATCGTGTAATTCCATTTCTTTCGCTCATCTGTGTCATGATAGCTTTTCTCTTTCCTAGCTTTTCAATAACTGCTCCTGAAAATTCTTGAGGAACATCGATAACAATTTCTTCAAATGGCTCATTCAACCTATTATCAACCATCTTAGTAATAACCTCTGGGTTTGAAACTTGAACCTCAAATCCTTCACGTCTCATTTGCTCTAGAAGAACAGCAATATGTAACTCTCCACGTCCATATACTTTAAAATTATCTCCCGATCCATTCCCTTCAAAATCCACTTTCAATCCAACGTTTACTTCAAGCTCTTTCTCTAGTCTGTCTCTAATTTGTCTTGATGTAACATATTTTCCATCTCGTCCAGCAAATGGTGAGTTGTTAACCAAAAAGTTAAGAGCAATAGTGGGCTCGTCGATTCCGATAGATTTCAAAGGTTCAACAGTTGGATCTGATGTAATAGTCTCACCGATATAAATATCAGTTAAACCTGCAACCATAACAATATCTCCTACAGATGCTTTTTCAACTTCAACTTTTGATTGACCGATGAATGAGTAAATCTTTATAATTTTTCCTGTTCTTGGAGCTTTTTCATTATTTAAAATATGAACAGTTTTATTTATTTCCATTGATCCATTCCATACGCGGCATAATGCCATACGTCCTAGAAAGTTATCATATGCCAGGTTAAATGGTTGTGCGATAAACACATCATCAGTTCTTGTAGGTTTTGCAGGTTCAACATGTGAAAGGATTTCATCAAATAGTGGATCCAGATTAACAAATTCGTCTGTCAATTCTTTTTTTGCAACTGCATCACGACCAATAGCATACACAACCGGAAAATCAAGTTGTGAATCATTTGCTCCAAGCTCGATGAACAATTCGAGAATCTCGTCATGAACTTTTTGAGGATCAGCAGCTGGCTTATCCAACTTGTTCATAATAATAATTGGACTTAAACCTAGCTCTAATGATTTTTTAAGAACAAAACGCGTTTGAGGCATAGGGCCCTCTTGGGCATCTACAAGCAAAAGTACTGTATCTATAGAACGTAGAACACGCTCTACCTCTGATCCGAAGTCAGCATGCCCTGGTGTGTCCACGATATTTATCTTATGGCCTTTATATGTCAAAGACGCATTCTTGGCATAAATAGTAATACCTCTTTCTTGTTCGATAGAGTTTGAGTCCATAGACCCAGCATCGGCCTTGATCGCACCAGTATAGTGAAGCATGGCGTCAACAAGAGTTGTCTTACCGTGGTCCACATGGGCGATGATCGCTATATTTCGGATGTCATTTGAGTTTTCATTAGTCATCGCATCATTTTGACATATTTTTGAGAAAATTGCAAAAGAAAGACCGCTTAGCGTTCACATATGGGTACCAAATGTGGCGAACACTAAGCGGGTTAAGATTTTGGCCGGTAAACTAAGTTCCGACTACCCTTTTGACTACAGGCAGATTCTATCTACCTTCTTTGAAGTGACTACGGCTTCTCTCCCAAAAAGCTCGAGCCCTTTCACGGTCAGGGTGAGGACAGTCCTTTGATCTTTATGCAATTCGAAAATTGCATTGGAGTTGATCATCAGACCCAAAATCTGATTTTGATTGTATTCTTTCTTTTTATAAAGTCAACTTTTATTCAAACCCAAAACCTGCATCCTCATCAAGGGATTGTGAAGATTCTGCTGAAACAGGTTGCCCTGCAGACACTTTATTTTTTTGTATATACATATATCCACCGACAGCAACAACTAATAATATTACCAATAATACAATTGTTGTAATTGATCCTCTTTGATTTGTTTTCATGTCTATATTATAGCACCTATTCGCACAAAAAAACAAAAAATGTTTTAATAAAGTTATGAACAATATAAAAAAATCAATCGTATTAACATTGACATGGGTAGCAACAGCTGTAGCATTTGGACTCTATGTGTATTTTACTCGTGGAGCCGAACTTGGTTTTCAATGGTTCTCAGTATATGTAACCGAATACATGCTCTCGATCGATAATCTGTTTATTATGCTTTTAATATTTTCATATTTTAAAGTTGAGGAGAAATATCAACATAAAGTTTTATTCTATGGGATTACCGGTGCATTTGTATTTCGCGCGATCTTTATTGGACTTGGTTTTGAAATCGTTCAAAGGTTTGAATGGATATTATATCTTTTCGGTGCATTGCTGATTTACACTGGTATTCAAATATTGAAAGAGAAAAATGAAAAGGATAAAAATTTAGATACGAATAAGTTACTAAAATTTTTAAATAAGGTTTTACCAATTGCTGATGGAGATCATGGCAAGAAATTTTTTATTCGAATACATCGAAAATTACATATTACTAACCTATTCTTATGTTTATTGATGATCGAATTTTCAGATATTATTTTTGCTGTTGATTCTATCCCGGCTTCATTTGCTATTAGTCAAAGTCGATTTATTATTTTCACTGCAAATGCATTTGCGTTGCTGGGGTTGCGGTCGTTATTTTTCGTTGTGGAGTATATACTTCATAAATTTCACCTTATTACAAAAGCGTTGGCGATTATATTATTTTTTATAGGAGGAAAAATGCTTTTGGGAATTTTTCACATTCACATAAGTTCTGCGGTATCATTAGCTGTTCTTTTTGGAATAATTTTCGCTGCGATAATCTTATCTCAAGTATTTCCAAAGAAGGAGATGCGGGTGTAATTCATATATAAACAACCCCTTTCCAAACCCCAACAACTAGTGTATACTCTACTCATGTTAACAGTTATTCTAAGCATTCTCCCTTACATACAGATATTCCTCGCTATATTGATGGTAATACTTGTATTGATACAACAAACAGAGTCTGACGCCGGAGGTTCTTTCGGTGGAGGGGCAAACGCAAATTTCCACACTCGTCGTGGTGCTGAGAGATTTATTTTCTATCTTACAATAGTGATATCTATACTATTTGTAGTCTCTGTACTTGTTGATCTATGGAAATA